>NZ_CALCLB010000013.1:0-104678 GCF_937966165.1 uncultured Odoribacter sp. | reverse complement strand
TGCTGACACCATTTTGATCTCTTGAAAAAATCAAATATATTCATAGAAGAAAGAGATTAAACAAATTAGGATTTAAAATATCATCAGAAATAAACTGAATATCTATTTTTTTAAATGACACACAACAAATCCTATTTTACATTTCTAATTTACATTACAAATATATATAAATAATCATTTAATATTTAAAATATATAGATAAATATTCTATTTTTTATATTATGTAACATAATTTATATACCTATATCTACATTCCTCTCTTTAATTGTATATTTTATAATTTTTTTGATCCGGAAATGAGTAAAAATTTAAAAAACAGACTTTAGGTCAGAAAAAAAGCTGCCTGAGTTTTCAGACAGCTTTATCATTCAAAATTCTTTTCCCCTATTCCAGGAAATCGATATTTCCGCTTTTTAATGTAATGATATGCGGTTTACTCTCTAAAATCAAAGTACCTTTCCCGCTGCCATATAAGGCAGCAAAAGCGATTTGTACTTCATCCTCGTCCTGAAGCATATATCCTGTTGTACGCGATACGACCTCTTTCAGTTTATAAGATCCGGAAGTTATTGCTGAATTATAGGGATCCCATTTTACGTAATAATTATTATAGCGGTTGAATCCTCCGCTACTTGCCATTTCTTTCGTCCGGACAGAAAACATCAGACAATATTCATTGGCATTTTCTACAGCCTCCCATTCGGCATAAATAGTTCCGGATTCTAAATTAAACTTTTTCAGCTTCAACTCTCCCAGACTCTTGTCGATATTGAAAGTTAAACTTTGAGAGGCTGTCTCTCCTCCGAGGTTCGTCGCCAGTACCTCATAAGTTCCGTTAGGCATTTTTGAGCTGTATAGGAGAGGAGTCTCCCAAACATTAGTTGCTTTTTTTACAAAAGAACAATTGGAATTTTCTGTACACTGCAATTTTGCACTGGCGATTTCCTGGGAAGAGAAACTGTATATATAAGGTGCATATACAGGAGTTCCCTCCTCAAACTTTTGTAGGAAATACCCAGCTGTGCTAATTGTAAAATTAACCTGATTATCGGATTTAAGACATCCGCTCAATAAAAAAGGTAATGTGGCCAAAAGCAGCCCATACCTAAGCATTTTTAATGTTTTCATACTTATTGTTTTTTCCCGTTTTAAAATTGCACGAATATCTGTATTTTTTTTTAGAGCTACAAGAAAAAAGGTTTTTATGTAACTTTTTTTGCTAGAATAGAGTACAATCCACAGATTTTAAACAGGATTTGAATCATTTATTTAATTTTTAATGATGAAAAAACTATTTTTACTTCTCTCGCTTGTATTTTGTTTTGCTTCAGCTTTTTCACAACATCTAAGCTTTCAGTCCTCCAAAATTGATTCCCTGGATGCAAAAACATTATTCGAGCGCATTACTAAAATCGAAAAGAAAACAGAAAAATTAAATGTATTTTTAAATACGCAAGTAAGTTTCAATGTATATCCAAAGGGAAACAGTACCGAACAGGCTACCTTTAAAATGGACCAGCTTCGTTTGGAAATCAAAGGTAATATTAACCGGTGGATCTTTTACCGCTACCGGCAGCGTCTCAACCGGAGCAACAATCCCGAAGCTTTGGACAATCTGCCGAACTCCATCGATTATGCAGCCATCGGATTTCAGGTCACGGAAAAATTTTCCATTTTTGCCGGGAAAGAATCGGTCGTTTTCGGAGGAATGGAATTCGATCTGAACCCGATCGAAGTCTATGAATACTGCGATCTCCTTGCCAATATGCATAGTTTTCAAACGGGGGTAGATTTCTCTTATTGGATTACGGATAACCATGAACTTCAGTTTCAAGTTGTCAATTCCCGGAACGGTTCTTTCGAAGATATGTTTGGAAGAACCGATTCCACGGTTAAAGCTGCTAAAACCCCTCTAGGCTACACCCTGAACTGGAATGGAAGTTTCTGGGAAAATACGGTACGTACCCGTTGGTCCGCTTCTGTATTCCACGATGCAACCAATAAGAATATGTATTATTATGCTCTCGGGACGGAATTAAACCTCCATCGCTTTCATATGTATTTCGATTTTATGCTGTCAAAAGAAGAGTTGGATAGAAAAGGCATTATTTCCCGTCTTGCTTATGCTGCCGGTTTTACAAACAGAGCAGAAGACGTACGTTATATGGCCTTAGTTGCCCATTTCAATTACCGGATTCGTCCGAAATTAAACGTATTCCTTAAAGGAATGTACGAAACAGCTTCCGTTACCCGCGCCAACGAAGAGTATGCAAAAGGGAAATACAGTACAACCTGGGGATATATAGGAGGTATAGAATATTATCCCATGCGGGAAAATTTACATTTTTTCCTCACCTATGTAGGACGATCTTACGACTATACACAATGCGCCCGCAATTTCGGGGCTTCCAATACGAATCCACAACGCATTTCTTTAGGGATAATTTATCAAATTCCTATATTTTAAATTTTTCACGGGCTCTGAAGTCCTTGTATCTTCCAGAAACGCTGCTCAACATAACAACCGGATACATAGCGATAAATACCGTGTCATCCGGAAAACAAAAAGCGTATGTACATTCGATCTTCGTCTGCATACGCTTTTTAAAGAATTGATATGAAATTTACCCTATATCCTCTATCAAATAATCGGGAAACCGTCAAGCAATAAGTGCCCTTCCTGAAAAATCCCTGTTTATTCGGGAATACTGGGTTCTTCTTGCGTTTTTATCTTTATATAAAGAGGAGTACTTTCCAGCATTAATGTTCCCTGATCCCCTTCGTAACCAGCTACAATAGCTAATTTCAACGGAGTCCCTGCGATAAGCTCCAAGCCATCCAGACAAATCTCTCCCTGGGTTATCCCTTGCTGATCTCTATCGTGCCAATAAACATATCTGTTATTAATCCGGTAATAATTATTTTGCGAAGATTGTATGGAATACATTAAATAATATGCATTCGCATTTTCAACAGGCAACCACCTGGCTTTAACCGTATTGGTTTGGGAGTTGTATACAAATTCTTCCACTATTAAATTTCCCAGTTGCTTATCAATCCGGATGGAAGGATTGTGAAAGGCTGTCTGTCCCTCGCTATTGGCGGCAGTAATCCGGTAGACGCCTTGCGGTATATCCGTGCTGAACTCACTATCTGTCATTTTTGTCTCATAAGCATTGATACCCGTTTTTACCATATTCAGAGAAGTTGGCCCATTGACTTCTGCAGAGACTAAATCCCCGATTGGATTATAAATTCCCACATATAATCCGAATTTAGCTTCTGTTGAAGCTATACTCTCACTATTTTTTTGTAAAACGTAAATGTCCACGTTATAATCAAAAGGATTGTCTTTTGACTTCAGACATCCGCTTACAAGAAAAGGCAGCAGCACTACAACCCATAAATTTTTAAAATAAGCAAATCTTTTCATTCTGAATTGTTTTAAAATTAAAATTTTTCCCAATTTTTATCGATTGCGAAGATCAGCATTTTTTTTGAATCCTGCAAGGAAAACATACTTAGACCATTACATTTTAAAGAATTCCATACGTGAAAATATTAAAGTTCCCGCCTATTCGGAATTTTTATTTCATGATGTGATCCCATTCGAAATATTCCGGGAGGGGAAGATAATTTTTAGCCTTTTCCCGATCGGCTTGCGTGAGGTAATAAATCATTTCGGAAAAAGTACTTTTTACTTCTTCTCTCTGCATATTAACCAGGCGTGGAGGAATTTTCCCGTTTTCATCTTCTACCTCCTGCAAATAAACAGGTATCACATTCTGATGTACATCTACAGCCACCATACATCCGGTACAACCTGCCTCAAAGAGTTTTTTCACGCCTATTCCTAAAGTCGTACAATACGTCAGGTCGAATCCGCAAGGATCTGCACAACGGAGGGAATATCCTACTTCTACCGGACGGCTGATAATCTCCAGACCATATTTTTTCAGGCACTTCCGGACAATTTTATTTAAAATATAGGCTTTTCCTACATCACTGAGTTCCGGATGCCCGTGTGCATCCCGTTCGAAAACAATGCCGGAAGCCGCCATATCCTCTTCATTCAGAAAATGGAAAATTCCTTCACTCATGACAACAACTCCCGATTTCTGACCGAGAATACGCCTCTTTATCATAGCGGAAATAATTAACCGGATTACCTTCTCCAAGGTAATCTCTTTTCCCCCGAACATTTCCGGAATAATAATCATGGCACTCTGTATTCCTTTTCCAATTTCATAAGCCAGATGACCGGCTTCCCGGCCCATAGACATCAGCAAATACCAGTTTTGAGTAGTTGCCGCTTCCGCTTTTACAACCTTGGCGATGTTTATCCCCATTTCTTTTGCCGACATAAATCCAAAAGTGGGTACACCTTCCGGTAAAGGCAAATCGTTGTCTATCGTTTTAGGTACATGAATATTTTGTATGGGAACATTGTTTTCCGACAAATATTTTGCCAACCGGTTGGCCGTAGAAGCCGTATCGTCTCCTCCTATTGTAACTAATAATTCTACCTCATAGCGCAAAAAAAAGGAACAGGAAAAATCTTTTTCTTCCGGTTTATAACGACTCATTCTGATCAGGGAGCCTCCCCGGGTATAAATCTGGTCGGCTTTCTCAAAGGTCAGCTCTTCCATTTCCGGATGGTCTGCACATAAACCTTTATACCCTTCATGTATGCCTAAAACCCGGTAACCGACCTTTAAAAATACTTTGGTAACCGTAGCAACTACGGTATTGATGCCGGGAGCAGGTCCTCCCCCGCATAAAATAGCTATTGATTTCATTTTTCAATTTATTGAGGTGTGTTGAGTTATCCCTTCTTCCATTTCGGGGACAAAAATAAAAAAATCCCCTAAGCTGTGAAAAAGCTTAAGGGATTTTCCGGAAGAAACCGCACCTCTATTTCAGCCGGGCTTTTATGGCTTTAGAAGCCTCTTCATAACCCGGTTTGTCCAATAAGGCAAACATATTATTTTTATATGCTTCCACTCCGGGCTGATCAAATGGATTTACACCGGACAGGCAACCGGAAATCCCGCAAGCCAGCTCAAAGAAATAAAACAACTGTCCGATAAATTCAGCTGTCAGTTCCGGTAAACAAATCAACATATTGGGCACTCCTCCGTCCACATGCGCCAGTCTCGTTCCCAATTCTGCCATTTTATTTACTTCATCTACCCGTTTCCCTGCCAGAAAATTCAATTTATCCAGGTTTGCTTCATCAGCAGGTATATTTACCTGATAATGCGGTTTTTCCACCGAGATGACCGTTTCCATCATCATGCGCGGACCCTGCTGGATATATTGTCCCATAGAATGCAGATCGGTCGTAAAATCAACTCCGGCCGGAAATATCCCCTTGTGATCTTTTCCTTCACTTTCCCCGTATAATTGTTTCCACCATTCTATAATATAATGTAATTTGGGATTAAAATTCGCCAATAATTCTATTTTATAGCCTTTCCGCTGCAAAACCGTCCGCGTAGCAGCATATTCGATCGCCGGATTGATCTCATTCTCCATGCAAAGTTTTCTCATCTCAGCAGCTCCTTTCACCAAAGCCCCGATATCAAATCCTGCAATGGCAATCGGCAATAATCCTACAGGAGTCAGTACGGAAAAACGTCCCCCTACATTATCCGGAATAATAAAAGATTTATATCCTTCCTGGTCTGCCAATGTACGAAGAGCTCCCTTCCGGGCATCTGTAATGGCTACAATCCGTTTGCCGGCTTCGGCTTTCCCAACCTTCTTCTCCAGCATTTCTTTCAGTAAACGAAAAGCGATTGCCGGTTCTGTCGTCGTACCGGATTTGGAAATAACACAAATACCGAATTCCTTATCCTCCAAATACTTCAACAACTCATAATAATAATCTTCTCCTATATTGTGACCTGCAAAAATGATTTTCATATCTGCTTTTCCAAAGTTGTGAAAACTTCCGGATAAAGCTTCTATCACAGCCCTGGCTCCCAGGTAAGAACCACCGATGCCAATTACGACAACAACTTCTGTACGCGATCGTAAAACGCGGGCCGTCTCTTCGATATCTTTTAATTCTCCAACTGTAATCTGCTCCGGCAGATCCAGCCAACCCAAAAAATCATTTCCTTTACAATTTCCATCTTTCAGGCTTTGTAAAGCTTTTCCGGCTTCTGGAAATAACGCACTTATTTCTTCTTTTTTGACAAAATTACAGGCAGGACTGTAATCAAATTTAATACTGTTCATAAGCTATATATTTACAATTAATGTACACCTATCGTTTTTCCTTTAACCACTTTCTGCAGTCCTTTTAAAATGCCTCTAAAAATGGATATTCATCTCCCCATTTTATTGCATACACATAAAGAAAAACGAATTTCTATTTTTTTCTCGCTTTTAATAAATCCCTGAATTTGGACGCCTGTTCGTAATCTTCATTCCGAATAGCTTCATTCATCAGTTTGGTTAATTCCTGTATCGTATATTCTTTAAATTGATTTTCTTCAACATTTACAACCCCCGTATGTATTTCTCCCTGTTGCTGTTCTCTCACATCCTGGTTTACTAAAATTCCGGCTTTCTCAATAATTTCGGGAGTTGTGTATACAGGCGCTCCATAACGTAAGGCTAAGGCGACAGCATCGGAAGTTCTGGAATCGATTTTTACAATACGCATAGGAGTCTCAAAATAAAGTTCAGAATAAAATATACCTGCGTCCAGACGATAGATCAACACTTCTTTGAGGCTAACTTCCAGACTATCCGTCAAGGATTTGATCAGATCATGTGTCAGAGGCCGCTGGGGTTGTAATTTCTCCAGCTGGATGGCAATTGATTGAGCTTCTGGCATTCCAATTACAATAGGGATCCGGTGCAAATCCGCTTCATCTGACAGTATCAGTGCGTAAGCGCCGGTTTGTGACATACTGTAGGATAATCCCAATACTTTCAACCTGATTCGATCCATAATCCGTAAACCGTTAAATTTCAAATGCTGCTGTCCCAATAGCATTGTAAAAAGATTAACGACATCTGTCTGTTTTAGTTTCAATAATCAGTTACATATTATCATTAAAATTACATTTCATACGTTTCAGGCACACGCTGGCTAACCCTCCCAGACTGGTTTCCCGGTATTTTGCCTGCATATCCTTTCCGGTTTCCATCATGGTTTTTACGACATCATCAAAAGTAACCATATGTCTTCCGTCTGAAAACAATGCATAAATGGCACATTCCCTGGCTTTCTGTGCGACAAAGGCGTTGCGTTCAATACAAGGAATCTGTACATACCCGCATACCGGATCACATGTCAATCCCAGATTGTGTTCAAATCCCATTTCTGCAGCATATTCGACCTGACGGGGCGTTCCTCCGAGCACTTGCGTAGCTGCCCCGGCAGCCATCGCACAGGCAGTCCCCAATTCTCCCTGACATCCCACCTCTGCCCCCGAAATAGATCCGTTACTCTTTACGACATTCCCTATCAATCCAGCTGTAGCCAATCCCCGGATTAGGCGATGGTCGGTCATGCCCTGATCGTGCTTTAAAAAGTACATCACGGCAGGGACCACTCCGGAAGCCCCACATGTGGGAGCTGTCGTCACCCGTCCGCCTCCCGCATTTTCCTCTGAGGTAGCCAAAGCTGCCGCAAACAGCATTCCCATCGGACGGGAAGAACCTGCCGATTGCATGGCTTTGATATTATAAGAACTCGCTTTACGGGCCAATTTTAAAGTACCGGGCAATACTCCTTCGTTCTCCAGACCGTTTTTAATGGTCTGCTGCATCTGCGCCCATACTTCTGCCAGATAATCGAAAATATCAGCTGACTCATGAGCCGCTACATAATCCACCAGAGTGCAGCCTTCTCTCTTACACCAATCCAATACTTCCCCCATGGTGGTAACCGGATAAATTTCTTCCGAATCAAAAGTCCCCTCAGCATCCCATAAAGCTCCTCCTCCCACACTATACACTTCCCATTTATCCGTCACTTTTTCATCGACAATACACTCAAAAACCATTCCATTGGGATGCCGCGGTAAAGTAAGGTCCGGTCTCCAGACAATTTCCGTATCTTCAGGCCTGCCAATAACTTTATTTATAACGGTATCTGTACCATGTCCCTTCCCGGTTAAAGCCAAACTACCGTATAAAGTAATCCGGTACTTATCGGCTTCCGGATGCTTGCTTTTAAAAAAATCAGCTGCCTGGCTAGGTCCCATGGTATGACTGGAAGAAGGACCATATCCCATTCTGAAAATCTCACGTATTGATTTCATTTTTTAATTTAAATCGTAACACCTATTTATTTAATGATGAAACATACAAGAAACCTGGTTTCATCTCTTTTCAAACAAAAAAATAGCAGGTCTGTAAGCCGGGTTCTGTCCCTTTCGGTTTCTATCATTTATCTAGTCTACAGATCACTCTGCAGCTCAAGCGACCTACCCCCCGACTCAGCCGGGAAAGCTTAAAACGTCGGTATACATGGTCTTGCAACCCGTGAGACGTACGGCTGCTCCGGTCACCCGGAACACCGGTGGGCTCTTACCCCACCTTTTCACCCTTATTCCGGACTTTTCTCATTCCGAAACGGTTCTTTTCTGTTACGTTGAATATGCCTTCACAGACATCTTCCCGTTAAGAAGCACGGTTCCCTGTGTTGCCCGGACTTTCCTCTCTCCTTTTCAGGACAGCGATAGAACGACCTGCTATTTAACTTTTTAAATACAAAACAACTTTCGGATTCCTCTCCTCAGTTCATAATCGGGTCTTCCGGAAAATTTGCCCATATTTTATATCTTCCTCCCAAATCCGACATCGATTTTTCCCATAATTCAGCCCAAGGTAACTGAAAAAGGCGGTCACGCCCCATATTGCCCACCATCCATGAATTCTCCTCCAGTTCTTTCTTCAATTGTCCGGATTCCCATCCGCTATAACCGGCAAAAAAACGGATTTCCTGAGGAGAAATCTGCCCTTCCTTCAGGAAACGGGTAAGCTCCCCGAAATCTCCGCCCCAATAAATTCCGTCAGCAATAGGCAAAGCATCCGGAAGCTCCGGATGGGTATGCAAATAATACAACTGATTTTGCTCTACCGGTCCTCCCAAGTATACCGGGAATTCTAATCCTTTCAGCTCTCCAACCAAATCCGAAGTGGTATAAGACATCGGTTTATTCAAGACAAATCCGATACTCCCTTTCCCGTCGTGTTCTACAATATAAACGACAGAACGGGAAAAATACCGGCCTTCCAGAAAAGGTTCGGCAATTAAGATATCCCCTACCGCAATATTTTTACGGTTAGGCTTTATTTTAAATAAATCCTGAAACTGTTCGTCCACAAATATTCGTATTTTTACCTGTCAAAAATAGCAAATTATTTTGGTATGGTAAGAATAATCTGCGGCATACTTTTATCTTTCTTTTATACAAACGCCTTAGATGCACAGGAA
Source organism: uncultured Odoribacter sp. (assembly GCF_937966165.1). Taxonomy (NCBI): domain Bacteria; kingdom Pseudomonadati; phylum Bacteroidota; class Bacteroidia; order Bacteroidales; family Odoribacteraceae; genus Odoribacter; species uncultured Odoribacter sp. The sequence goes on along the minus strand of NZ_CALCLB010000013.1, from coordinate 95,215 downwards.
CATCTTCTCCCAGCTACTGTAACCGAAGGTGATACCTTGCCTCATGTGTATTTGCAGGAAATAAAAGTCGAAGGCAAAAATCTTTACAAACGAAAATATAAACGTGCCGGACGACGCCGGACCCGATTGGAATATAATGTGAAAAAAGTATATCCCTACGCCCGGATAGCTGCACGGCAAATTCAACAAATCGACCGGCAGATCGGGCAGGTAAAAGACCGGTCAAAACGCAAAGAAATTATCAAAAAAGAATACAAAACCCTGATGAAAGCGTTCAAGCAACCTTTAATGAAACTTACGATCACCCAAGGGCGTATTTTAGTGAGGTTAATCTACCGGGAAACAAATAACAGCGCTTTCGCACATATCAAAGAATATAAAGGAAGTGTAAATGCCTATTTCTGGCAATCCCTTGCACTTTTATTCGGAAATAATCTGAAAGCCGATTATGAACCGTATGGAAAAGACCGCGAAATAGAGGAAATTGTTAAAAGAATTGAAAGGGGAGAATTATAAAATCCCTTTCAGCAAAGGGGAATTAAGGCAAAAAGAATAAAAAGAAAACAAAGAAATTCCTAACTCTTTATTATTTTTGTCAGAAATACGGAAAGACATGACATTTGAGGAAATCGTAAAAGACCTGAAAGCCGGTAAATATAAACCTCTTTATTTCCTGAATGGAGAAGAGCCTTTTTTTATAGACCAGATTACAGATCTGGTGGAAAGGGATGCCCTTACTGAAGACGAAAAGGCCTTTAACCAAATGGTTATGTACGGGAATGAAGTCAACATGACCACTATTACAGATACGGCCAGGCGTTTCCCGGTCATGGCACAACGGCAGGTGATAATCGTCCGGGAAGCACAGAATATAAGAGACTTCGACAATCTCCTCCCCTATATAGATCACTTGCAAATGTCTACTGTTTTATTATTTGCATACAAAAATAAAAAAGCAGACAAACGAAGAAATGTATTTAAAAAGTTATCCGCATCCCCTCATTGTATCTGGCTTGATTCCAATAAATTATATGAAAATAAAATTCCGGACTGGATCATGGGGTATTGCCAGTCAACCCATCACTCCATTACCCCTAAAGCAGCCGGTATTTTAGCAGAAAGTTTGGGTAATGATCTCAGCCGGATCGCCAATGAGATTGATAAACTTGCATTAGCTTCAGAAGGAGAAATCGACGAAATCCTCGTAGAAGAAAATACTGGTATCAGTAAAGACTTCAATACCTTTGAACTACAGGCTGCCATTATCCGCAAAGATTTTGTAAAGGCAAACCGTATCGCAAATTATTTTCAGGCTAACCCTAGAAACAATCCTCTCGTATTAACGGTAGCAATGCTCTTTAAATACTTTCTGAACTTATTGACCTATCACTACCAGAAGAAAGCAACGCCTAACGTACAGGAAATGGCCCGTATTTTAGGTATCAATGCTTTTTTTATGAAAGATTATACAGAAGGAGCCAAAGCCTATAATGCAGTCAAATGCGCTGCAATCATATCTTTATTAAGAGAATACGATATGAAATCAAAAGGCGTTGGAAATGCAGGTACATCAGAAGGAGAATTGCTAAAAGAACTGATTTTTAAAATTATGCATTAAATCTTTTGGGTATTTTTTAGAGGACTGAGGAATAAAACAGAATAAGTATATAAAATTCGGGAATTATGATGAAAAAAAAGGGTTCAGTTACTCCTATGCCTCAACAACCCCTTCACAAGGCAGTCTTTTTTAATAGGGATGGAACAATCATTAACAATGAAAATCAACATTATATTTATCGTGTAGAAAATGTTGTTTTTAATGAAGGGATTATAGAAGGGCTCAGAAAACTTCAGCAAGCCGGATATCTGCTTTTTATCGTCACAAATCAAGGCGGGATTGCAAAAGGAATTTACACACATGAAGATGTAAAAAAGGTACATGATTATATACGTCATTCCCTGGCAGAAAAAGGTATTACAATCAGTGAAATATACTATTGTCCCCACCACGAAAGCATAAAAACCTGCGTATGCCGGAAACCTTCCCCTTATATGATCAATATGGCTATAGAAGATTTTCATATTGACCGGGGTGCTTCTTATATGATCGGAAATAATATCCGGGATATAAAAGCCGCAGATGCTGCCGGCATAAAACCGGTCAAGATTCATAAGAATCAAAGTATCCTACCCGCTGTGAATAAAATAGCAGGCACTACCCGGAAACACATCAATATGAATCTGGATGAATCAGAATTCTAAAGGAGCAGCATCTGTCAGTTGGATTTCTGCCGTGAACCGGGTAGCTCTTTCCACAGGAGTCAGGCCGGCATAGCCGCTTTTTATTTTTCCGGCTTCCAAACGGAGGGGAAAATCACGGGTTAACCGGAACTGCCTTTGCCAGGCAGCTTCGGCAGCCGGCAAATAGGAAAGAGTAAATACACCTTCTGAAGTATTCTGTATGTAACGTTGCGATAAAAACAATGCCAGAATTCCCATGGTATAACGCAGATTAATTTCTACGCAAGGATGTATCTTATATTTTCCTTCCCGGTTTTTATAAATCATCATATCTACTCCAAAATACCCTTCATAAAAAGCTCCGATGTGAGTTTCCATAAGTACAGTAACAGACTGCTTCAACCCGGCAAAACAAGTTTCACCTGTATAAGAAATGAGCTTTTTCTCTATTTTTTTCTGGTCTCCGATGTAATTTCCCCTGTAATCCCCGTTTTTCCCGGAATAAAAAAGAGACAAACCCAGAAACCGGACATTTCCCCCTGCCGCATAAAACTCCATGGCGAAATCACATTCTTTATCCAAATATTCTTCCAGCATAATGTACCCTTGCCGGTCCAATATCCCTCCGATCCATTCCCGGTTTTTTGCATTTAAATCTCCTCCCGGAATTTTTAATAATCCTTTACCCGAAGACGACCAGGGAGCTTTTACCAAATAATCTTTTCCGTTTTGTAAATTAGCTGAAATTTCTTGCAAAGAGGAACAAACAACAGGAAGAATATGAGTTTCTATAAAAGGGAGCGTGCCTTGTAAATGCATTAAACAACTCCGGGCCATTTTCCGGCTGTATTTCTCCTTGTATTCCGGTCTCCATTTATCAGGCTGCAACAATGCCGCAACCCTGGGATTCCATCCCCAAGGCTCAGGTTTTAAACAGGAAGGAATCTCTTCCGATTGGGTAATGATAGCGGGATTCAGATTGAAAATTTTCAGTTGTGTTTCCAGAAAATTCGGCGACGGCCGCTGTTTCATCCAGACAGCATCTCCCTGCTCAGAGAAATAAGCCGGTAAATAAGCCAGTTCATGCGCCATTCTGACGATATTGGCCGGTGGCGTATAATAAGGGCTTCCATTGGCTATCGCCATTTCTGTATCCGGATTGAAATAATACAGCTTCCCCATCTTCAGCTTTCCTCTGCAGATAAAATTTTCATAAAACATTCTTTACAATCGAATTCCAGCCGGAACCGGTATTTATCATTACACAGGTAAAGGGGAAAATCCAGTTCTTTAGAAGAATGTTGCTTGCGGCAATATCCCATTTCATATAACAGACAATAACGGGTATGCATCAATTCTCTTCCCTTAGCAGCTCCGGTAAGTTCAAAACCTGCTTCCACATCTGTAGCACCATGTTCCCGGTAAAAGGCTTCTGCCTTTTGATTGACGACATTATTCTGCCAGCAGATGTGAGGAAAATAAGGTAGCTGGCGGTCGAGAGGCTGCATCCGTACAACCGTCCTGCGTTTTTCCCGGGCCTCTGACAACCGGTTCAGTAAAAAACGACGAAATTCATTGATTTGTCCGGACGGGATAAAAATAACCTCTTCCCCTTCATAATATACCGACCGGCATACAAAATCTGTATCCCCGCACTTTCTCAACTGCTGTTCTATCCGTTCCTTTTGTCCGGGCCGTTCTGCCCGTTTAAAATACCCCTCCGGTTTAAAATCAACGGCAATACCATCCTCATCTTCCGCATATAATTCAATGTGTCCGTTTATTACTTTTATCCGCAGGATAATTTCAATTTTTCTTACCGATTTCGACTTTTCAATCTGTGTAGCGAACTGATGGTCGTAATTCCGGTAAATCACTGTTCCCGGAAGGATATGCAACATTTCATTACAAATGATCTTCTCTCCTTCTACCCGGTTTACCCGCAGTCCTTCCAGTCCTTTTTGACCCAGGTAACAAAGTCCGTCCCCGTTATGCAATTTTTCTTCCGTACAGATCCACAATTCATTATTATATGCTTTTTTAACTTTTCCCAAGAGTTTCCCCCAAGATTTCGGACTTTCCATATTTACCAGACCTTTTTGTCGTCCCCGGGCAAAATAATCCGTAAATCCCCTGTTAAAACTCCGTTCCGGATCCGCCTTAAAACCCGGTATTACTTTTCCGGAAGAAAGTCGCCCGATCGAATTATTTTTTATTTCCAACTGATTGTTTATAAGCGAATTGTAGTAATTTACAGTATTTGCCACATAATTCGCATCCTTCAGGCGACCTTCTATTTTAAAAGAATCCACTCCGATACGAATTAAATCGTTTATATAAGCTGACATATTTAAATCCTTCAGGGACAACAAATACTTGTCCTGCAACCATACTTTATCCGAATGATCCTTCAGGGTCCATTTCATGCGGCATGCCTGTGCACATTCCCCCCGGTTGGCAGAGCGCCCGAAAAGGTGTTGGGAGAGATAGCATTGACCACTTAAACTCACACACAATGCCCCGTGTATAAATACTTCCAGTTCTGCTTTCACTTCTTTCCGAATAGACGTGATTTCCTTCAAAGACAATTCCCGGGCCAGGACAATTCTCTGAAACCCGAGCCGGTCCAGAAATTTTATCTTTTCCAGTTCATAGTTATGCATCTGAGTACTCGCATGAAGGGAAATGGGGGGCAAATCCAGTTGCAGTAATCCCATGTCCTGAATAATTAACGCATCTACTCCGATTCCGTACAATCCCCGCACCAAGCGCTCCGCTTCAGCCAGTTCCGAATCGTATATAATCGTATTTAAAGTAACGTATACTTTACTATAAAAACGATGGGCATACCGGACGAAAGCCTCAATATCTTTCAGAGAGTTACCGGCCTCCTTTCGGGCCCCAAAAGCAGAAGCTCCGATATATACGGCATCTGCCCCGTTGTCAATAGCAACTCTTCCGATAGCATAATCCCGGGCCGGAGCCAAGAGTTCAATTTTTCTCATGCGTCTTACTTTTTTCCATTTCCTCTCTTTTCGTTTTTCAATATCAATCCTCCGGTGAAAAAATGTTCCGGTATTGCAAAAGCAGTAAACAGATAAAAACCGGGGTTTACGCCTTATCCTTTACTCACCGTAATAGGGAGCTCCGGCCATTGATTTCCTTTTACAACCGGCATTTCCCACAACTCACAAAGAGGAAAATATTTTTCAATATAATTCCGGATCACTTTTATAGAGTCCTCTTTTATCCACTCACTATCATTGGGAAAATCATTGTAAATAACGTGACTGACCTGAATCCCCCTCAACCGGCATAATTCCAGACTCATCAACGTATGATTTATACTGCCCAATTTAGAGGAAGACACTAAAATCAGAGGGTAACCCTGTTCCTGTATATAGTCTATCGTCAGATAATCCCGCGTCACAGGTACATATAATCCTCCCGCTCCTTCCAACAATACTACCTCATATTTCCGGAGTAATTTTTCGGTAGCCTTTTGAATCACCTCTTTATCCAAACGGACCTTATCTATTTCCGCAGCCAGATGGGGGGAGGCCGGGTAGGTCATGACGTAGGGGCAGGTTGTCCCCTCTTTATCCGCTTCTACCGGTTCAATTCCCATGATTTCCCTGTGTTTCAGAATATCTTCCGAAATACCTTTACATCCTGTCTGAATAAATTTCTGAGTAATTACATTTACTCCCTTTTGTCTCAGAGTACGGGCAATGACCCCTGTCACAACTGATTTTCCCGTATCCGTATCAATACCGCTCACAAAATATACAGCCATATTTAATATAATTTAGATTTCTTTTATTTAAATGAATCGTATACCTTACTACCTTATGGGAGACCTTTTAAATCCGTTCTCTCCTTTTATGCTGACAAAATTATAAAATTCGCTCAGAATCCATTCACCTTTGCCAGATAGTTCTTAATTTTGTGTATATACTAAACAACTAAACTAAAACGAAATGAAAACAGGAAAATTATTTGTAGCATTATTGATGAGTGGAAGCATTATCCTTTCAGGCACTTTTTTAGGTGGATGTGCCAGTATGAGTAATACAGGCAAGGGAGCAGTAATTGGTGCAGGAGGAGGAGGAGCCTTGGGAGCCGGAATCGGAGCATTGGCAGGTAAAGGCAAAGGGGCAGCCATAGGTGCGGCTGTAGGAGCAGCAGTAGGTGCCGGTACAGGAGCACTGATTGGCCGGAGAATGGATAAACAAAAAAAAGAACTGGAAGCCATTAAAGAAGCCAAAGTAGAAACCGTTACGGACGTAAACAACCTGCAAGCCATAAAAGTAACCTTTGATAACGGTATCTTATTCGACACCAACAAAAGTGAATTAAGTCCTGCAGCCCGGACCGCTTTGACAAAATTCGCTGCTTCTCTGAAAGATTCTCCGGATACGGACATTACAATTTACGGACATACTGATAATACCGGAAGCCGGGAAGTGAATGAAAGAATATCCAAAGAAAGAGCCGAAGCCGTTGCTAATTTTTTAGTAGGCAATGGCATCAGCCGTTCCCGTATCAAAACAGAAGGCCTGGCTTTTGATCAGCCTGTAGCTGACAACAGTACAGCAGAAGGCAGGGCTTTAAACCGCCGGGTTGAAATATACATCACCGCCAATAAAGACATGATTCAAAAAGCAGAAAACGGAACGCTTAACTAATTCCTTGCAAGAGCCGGAAAAACTTTTACGGATATAACACTTTATACAGGATTGTGACTCATTTTGCAATTCCCTTGCTTACTGAACCAGCGGTACCATTAAAGAATCAATTCGTTCCATTCTGCAGCGAAACATTCGTCCGTTTCCGTAAAGAAGCAGCAATTCATCCCAAAAGTGTTTTCCGGCTATTTTATACAAATTTTATGCTAATAAAGCAGCCAAAGCTATCGAATTCAATTTCGTCTCTACACTGTCTCCCCGGGAAGATAATACGCTGGGAACCTTAGCCCCAACCAGTATGGCCCCCTGATCAGACTTACAGATTTTGGTATTGGTTTTGTAAAATACATTTCCCGCTTCCAGATTGGGAAATACCAAACAGTCGGCATCTCCTGCCACTACTGAACGTACTTTTTTGATTTGGGCTGCTTCCTTATCTATGGCCACATCCAAAGCCATAGGACCATCGACAATGATGGAATTACAAATCTGTCCCCTCTCTGCCATTTTTGACAAAATAGCAGCGTCTACAGTCGATTGTATTTTAGGTAATACCTGTTCCGTAGGAGCAATCATGGCTACCTTCGGACAATCAACCCCCAGTGCCTTGGCCGTCAGCGTAACATATTTGATCATCGCAATTTTCTGATTCAAATCCGGTAAAGGAATAACAGCAACATCACTGATTACCAATAATTTATGATAAGAGGGACATTCCATAACAGTGACATGGGACAAAATCGTATTAGGCTCCACCAGGCCCTTTTCCTTGTTTAAAATGGCTCTCATATATTTATCCGTGCTCACCAATCCCTTCATAATAATGTCGGCTTTCCCTTCCCTCACTAATGCTACTGCTTTCTGGGCTCCCTTGATATCGACAGGCTCGTGCACGATTTCAAAACACGACAGATCATATCCTTGTTCTTTACACACCTTGGTTATTTCCTTCTCATCCCCCACTAAAGTAGCTTCTATCAAGCCCATCTTTACAGCTGCATGTACTGCTTCAATAGAATGACTGTCGTTCGCATAAGCCACAGCCAGACGTTTTTTACGCACATCCTTTTTAAGTGATTCGTAAATATCACTGATTTTTTCGATTCTCATTGTATAAACAGGTAATTAGTTGTAATCTGTAACAAAAATATATGATTTTATTTAAAACAAAAACTTTATTGCACAAATTCTTATATTTTGTGCATTTCCACAATTATCGTGCCATTCTTTATTTCATTTACAAAATTCACGGATTTATTATAAATACACGTGAAGGCATCATCCAGTCATATTTAAGACGTTAGTTTAGAGGAACAACTCCTTGAAAGCCGAACATTGGAATCCGGTTAAAGCGTAAATCAAAAATTAATTATACCTTTGTCCGTCTGATGAATTATGGAGCCTTCTGTATCTTTCAAAAAAAATATAATAGCCCTTTATTTTATAAAGGTATCGAAATGGTTTACCCTGGTAATGCCAATCATCGTTCTATTTTACGAAGAAAACGGATTGGGATTGAAGGATATTTTTTTACTGAAGAGTGTTTACTCCATTGCGGTGGTTGCTTTTGAAATTCCTGCCGGTTACCTGGCCGATGTATGGGGGCGCAAAAATACATTACTCGTCGGATGCAGTTTAGCGTTCGGAGGTTTTCTCTGTTATTCTTTTTCTTATACCCTGGGAGCTTTTTTTCTGGCCGAAGTATTTTTAGGTATCGGACAGAGTCTGGTTTCCGGTGCTGATTCCGCCTTGCTATACGACACGATGTTACATCACCGCAAAGAAGAGGAATATTTAAAATACGAAGGCCGGGTGACCATGATCGGAAATTTTTCGGAAGCTGCTGCCGGTATCGTAAGTGGTTTTTTAGCCATCTCTTCCCTGCGTATGCCTTTTTATTGCCAAACTTTTATCGCTTTTATTGGTATCCCGGCAGCTCTGACTCTGAAGGAATATTCGGTACGTACCAAAGTGATACATCCGTTAAAAAATATCCTCTATATCATCCGCTATTCTCTGATTACCAATAAAAGTCTCTGTTATGACATTATGTTTTCAGGAATTATCGGGGCAGCTACGCTGACGATGGCCTGGTTTGTACAACCGATACTGATCGCCATAGATACCCCCACGACCTGGTACGGCATTATCTGGACGGTATTAAATCTTACAGTAGGGGTAGCCGCTCTTTATTCCGACAATTTAAACCGTCGGTTCGGAGAAAACAAAACCTATCTTTTTATTCTCTTATTCATTGCTGGCGGGTATGTCGCCGTTTCCTTCAATATCAGCTATCCGGGTTTAGGCCTGTTGTTCCTGTTTTATGTGGTCAGGGGATTTGCTACGCCCATACTGAAAGGATATATCAATAAACAGACTTTTTCCGAAATGCGGGCGACAGTACTTTCCATCCGGAATTTTATCATCCGTCTTCTGTTTGCAGCCATGGCTCCCTTTATCGGTTGGCTAAGCGATGCCTATTCTTTAGCTGTAGCCTTGCAGGTTACGGCGGCTATCGTTTTTTTTCCGGGTTTACTATTTTTAATCCTTCAATGGAAAAAACAAATTAAAAAACAGTAGGCAAAAGATTTAAAATTCAATAACAGCTGTATATCCGGAATGACAGGTGAAATATAAATTTTAAAAATTCTCATTCAATTTTTTTCTGCATTTTCTTTTTTTTCATATATTTCATATACCTTTGTAAACAGAATAAGGGGTGCCTTAATACGACGGGCTGAGATTATACCCTATAACCTGATCCGGGTAATGCCGGCGGAGGTAAATAGAATACTTCTTACCGTTTTACACTTCCTTTTTCACTGATAATGTATAATAGCGGATCTGCTTCCGAATGCCTCTATTTCTAATCAATTTATAGAATATTCGGTTGTGAAAGGATTCTAAACATTTACTTCAATATGCAAGAATTTACAGTCACCTCCGGTGCTTTACCCGGTTCCGAAAAGATCTATGTAAAAGGAAAATTATTCAATATCCGGGTTCCCATGAGGAAAATTTCACTGTCCGATACGCTGGAAGCAGACGGGAACCGGATAGCCAACGAACCCGTCGTAGTATATGATACTTCAGGCCCTTATACAGACCCTGCTTACCGGGTAGACTTGCGTAAAGGGCTGCCCCGGACCCGGGAGGAATGGATAGCAGCCAGAAACGATACTGAAAAACTGCAGGGCTTGAGTTCCGAATACGGAAGAATGCGGCAGGCAGATGCTTCCCTGGATTCCCTTCGTTTTGAACACGTCAATCTTTATCCCCGTGTTGCCCGCCAGGGCAAAAGTGTTACCCAAATGTATTATGCCCGCCAGGGAAAGATTACCCCGGAGATGGAATACATTGCTATCCGGGAAAATCAACTCATTGATCAGATTGCTGAAAACTATAAAAAAGAAACAGGAAATCCGCTGGGTGCCTTTATTCCCTCTTATGTCACCCCTGAATTTGTACGGCAGGAAGTGGCAGCCGGACGGGCCATTATTCCGGCTAATATCAATCATCCGGAAAGCGAACCCATGATCATCGGACGCAATTTTCTGGTGAAAATAAATGCCAATATCGGTAATTCCCCGGTCACATCCACTATTGCCGAAGAAGTAGAAAAGGCTGTGTGGGCATTCCGCTGGGGAGCCGATACAATTATGGACCTCTCCACAGGTGCCAATATCCACGAAACCCGGGAATGGATTATCCGGAATTCTCCCGTACCGGTAGGCACTGTTCCCCTCTATCAAACCCTGGAAAAAGTAAACGGTGATATCACCCGCCTGAATTGGGAACTCTTCCGGGACACCCTCATTGAACAGGCGGAACAGGGAGTAGATTATTTTACAATTCACGCCGGGCTCCGCTGGAAAGATATTCCTCTTACTTTAAACCGGCTTACCGGTATTGTATCCCGGGGGGGATCCATTATGGCACACTGGTGTACCACTTTTAAACGGGAGAGTTTTCTATATGAACATTTTGAGGAAATCTGTGAGATTCTGGCCCGGTATGATGTAGCCATCTCCCTGGGAGACGGATTGAGGCCGGGTTGTATTGCCGACGCCAATGACGAAGCCCAGATCGATGAGTTGAAAACGCTGGGAGAACTGGCAGAAATTGCTCATACTTATAATGTCCAAGCTATTATTGAAGGACCGGGGCATGTCCCTATGCACAAAATCCGGGAAAATATGGAATTACAAATGAAATACTGCCACGATGCTCCCTTCTATACGCTCGGCCCTTTGGTCACCGATATCGCTCCGGGATACGATCATATTACCTCCGCCATTGGCGGAGCCATGATTGGATGGTATGGTACCGCCATGTTATGCTATGTAACTCCGAAAGAACACCTGGGACTCCCCGACCGGGAAGACGTAAAAGAAGGAGTCATCACATTTAAATTGGCTGCACATGCAGCCGACCTGGCAAAAGGACAACCCGCAGCTGCTTACCGGGATTATGCCATGAGTAAGGCCCGCTTCGAATTCCGCTGGAAAGATCAGTTTCACCTGGCGCTGGATTCCGAAAAAGCACTTCGTTTCCACGATGAAACCTTACCGGAAGAAGGACATAAAAATGCCCATTTCTGTTCCATGTGCGGAGCCCATTTCTGCTCCATGCAAGCCAGTCAAAAACTGAGGAAAAAATTAAACACTCCCATCTAAATCTGATCCCTCAGAAAAAACGAAGAAATTTTGTTTTTTCTGAGCATACATTGGATTCTTTTTAACTGAAAGATGCTGACAGTTTTGATCACTTCCCCCCTTCCCGTTTTCGAAGAAACGGCAATCTGTAATCTTCTGTTCGATTACGGGCTGGATATCCTCCATCTGCGTAAACCCGGAGCAGACAAGGCAGTATTTGAACACTTTATTCAAAAAATCCGTCCTCACTACAGAAACCGTATCGTCATCCACGATTTTTATGAGTTGGCAACCACATATCAGTTACGGGGTATACATTTGAAGTATAATCAGAAAAATGATATTGTGAAATACAAAAAATTTTCACATATCAGTATCTCCTGTCACACCCTTTCAGAAATAAAGACACTTCCTTTCGGAGTGACTTATTGTTTTTTAAGTCCCATTTTCGACAGTCTTTCTAAACCGGATTATTGCAGCCCTTTCCGGCATATACCCCATATTACAGAAGCAAAATTACCGGTACCGGTAATTGCACTGGGGGGCATTACTCCCGACAAAATAAGCTCCTGTCAAAGAGCGGGATTTGCAGGGATTGCAGTATTGGGCTATATCTGGAACTGTCCGGAAGCAGCTTTTATGCGTTTCAGACGTTTGAAGACTCCGGTTGTATTCAGTATAGCAGGTTTTGATCCCAGCGGAGGAGCAGGTATAGCAGCCGACCTCAAAACATTTGAAAATTGCGGCGTTTACGGACGTGGCATATTATCTGCCCTGACTTTTCAAAATGAAAGAGAATATCAGGCCACTGCCTCTTTTCGTTTGGAAGATATCATTTCTCAACTTGAACTACAATTCCGGTATGCAATCCCTCACTATATCAAATTAGGCCTGCTGCCCGATAAGGAAATCCTTTTTTCCCTGACCGATTATCTGATTCAAAAAGTTCCGGATATAAAAATTATATGGGACCCGATTCTCCGGTCTTCTTCCGGATTTTCTTTTCATGCTTCTCTCCTTTTGCCGGAACGTTTTTTAAGACAGCTCTACCTCATTACTCCCAATACCGATGAATTGAAACAGTTATTCAGCAAAAATCCTGAAATTTCAGCATTACAGGAAATCTGTAAATACTACCGTTTCCATTTGTTATGGAAAGGGGGACATAATGCAGAAGCCGTCTCTGTAGACCGGTTAATCAGTCCGGATGCCGTACATTGTTTTACTGTAGAAAGAAATATGTATCAAAAACACGGGACAGGTTGTGTATTATCATCAGCCATTACGGCTTATTTAGCGCAAGGCTATTCTTTAGCGGAAGCCTGCCGGAAAGCACAGGTATACGTTTCCCGTTTAATGGATTCGAATGACAGCCTGCTAGGTTATCATTTTCCGGCTCCTTTGAACAAAAAACCGCTGGTAGCGGATCTTCACCTGCAATATATTACGGATTACAAAGAAGGCCGGACCATCTGTGAACAAGTGGAAGCCGTCTGCCGCGGAGGCATCCGGTGGATACAATTACGGATGAAAAAAAGCAATCGTACTGAAATTTTGCAGGTCGGCCGGCTTGTCAGGGAAATATGCAGCTATTACAAGGCTCTCTTTATTGTCAACGATCATGTGGACATCGCCCGTCAGTTGGAGGCGGACGGTGTTCATCTGGGGCTGGAAGACATGGACCCGAAAGAAGCCCGTAAGATATTGGGAAGCGATAAGATTATAGGTGCGACCTGTAATACGATTGAAGATGTACGGCTAAGAGCCACTCAGGGAGTCGACTACATCGGTTTAGGCCCTTACCGGTATACGACTACCAAACAAAAATTAAGTCCCGTACTGGGATTAAACGGCTATAAGGAAATTTTAAACTCTATGTCTCAGCAAAAAATATCCCTGCCCGTATTTGCCATCGGCGGAATCACGGACACCGATTTCATCCCCCTTATGCATACCGGAATACAAGGGATAGCCCTCTCCGGCCTGATTAAAAATAATCCGGATATGGAGCAAAAAGTCCGGGAAATAAACAAAATACTGGAAGGCATCTGATCATTCAGGACCCAAGCTCCGTCTTTTTAACATTTTCGGTGCTGTACTTTGTCCGTTTGAATTTCATATCCTGTCTATTGGGATTGACACACCCGTCTCCTTTCCGCTCAAATTCAGTTGTATAAAGATCGCTGAAAAAGCAGGATTGTCATTAAATTGTTCTGTACCACAGAAACGATTCCTGTCCGTCACACTTGCAAATACAAAATACGGTATTCAAAATACAAAACACTTTCCTTTTAAACAGAGAGTCCCGGGGCATCAGATCGTTTTTGAAGACAGCAGATTCTCTTTTGCAGCGGAATTATGCTGAAAAATAGCACCTACCAGCCGGCAACTATCCAATTCATTACAGTCACCGCAGGTAGTAAACCCTTTTTCAGCGATACATCTGCGGATTTCACAATAATCGCTGCAATATGCAAATTTCACTCCCTCTGAACGGCAACCCATACAATTTATGGTTGCTGCTGTAATCTCCGCTGTATTGTTCATCACACTCCACTTTCGGGCCGTTTTTTCTCTTAATTCGTTGTCATTTGCGACAGTAGCTATGCGGGCATCGCAATTCTCACAATCCAATCCGCAACAGGCAATCAATTGTTTCATCACTGATTTATAATTATTAAGTTTCTGCTTTGTTCAGTTATTCAAAAATCGCCCCTTTTACAAAATCCTCCAAAGATATCTGGTTTTGTATGCAACAATCCGCAGGACAGTATGGAAATTGAAAGACGATTAAATCCTCCCTGGCACTCCGAGGAAAGACTGTTATTTCCCTGCTGTTTTCCTATAATTCATACATTTCTCAGTGTTCCTCCCATAAGCCAGTAAAGCTGTTGTTGCCACATCAGCTTTTTCTAAGCAATTTGCTCAATACGGCTCTTCTGACACAAGGGATATGTTGCAATAAAAGGTTCTATTTTCTGTTTCATTTCGGCATAAGAATTTCCATAAAAATAGAGAGCTGTGTATATATTTCCTTCCCAATAACTATATAATCTCCCGATTCCTTGCATTGCCAGTTCCATTTGTTCCACCACATAATTGATATCACAAGTTTTGTATACCTCCTCAGGCAATTCCGTACCATTGGTGTAAAAAGCCAATCCCTCCAATGTTCCTACCTCTATTTTCAATGCCGGCTCAATTCTTAACAAGGCAGAACCTTTGGGAATACCCAACTGTTTGAGCACATCCACCAAATAATTTATATTGTCCTGCTTATCCTCATTCAAATGGATATCGATATCACAAGATACGATTTCTCCATCAGGATTCAGAGCCGTTCCTCCTCCTGACACTTCTCCTATTTGCTCCTTTTTAAGTATTTCCTGAATTACGTCTTCTAATTCAAACCGGTGCATCGGTCGTAAACGTGAATTTAAATGTAATGTTAATTCCATAGTTTTTGTGTTTTATTGATATTATAACATTAGGCATCTGTAATTTTTACTGTTATTTTTTATTTTTATACCGCAATGCTACGGTTATCCGACATTTCCGTTCAACATCCCGTTCCAGTCTTTCATCGCTTTTATAGTGCACTGATAATAGCAAAAACCCCACAGAATCATCCAGTATAGCAGCACAGCAGTTATCTTAAACAGCAGGCTTTTCTGCGGAGTATTCCTACATTTTCCAATGAAGCGGAAAAGAAATAAAAGTATACCCCATAATCCAACTGTCAGCACACCGCACCTAAAGGAAATATACGCTACGTTAAAGCCTATGTCAAAATCCGGGCAAAGTAGTTACATAGTAAGATACAATACATAATCCTACCCCTAGAGAAATTACGGCAAGCAAAGCGTTTTCATATTTTTTATATCGCATTTTCTTTTATTTCTTGTGTTTCAGCAAAACAGTTCCCCCTGAAACAGCCCTGAAAAGGCAAAACAGATTAAAACAATAATTATCTATAATTGATTTTTCACCTTATTCCTTCTCTTTTTCCACAACTGCCATGAGTTGATAAGGTTCTGCCACAATACATAAGCTGCAGGACCAACTGCTGCTGCCGGACACAAATAAATCTGAGCCATCCAGATAGCTAAAATAGTATTTTTTTGTCCCAATCCCTGTCCCCCGGCTATGGTATTCCCGTATCGTTTACCCAGTCGCCGGCCCAGTCCGAACTGAAATACACACACAAGCAGAGCCAATAAAGCCAAGATTATTTCTGTCCGATAATGGGGATTTTCCTGTGCCAGCAAAAAACTGACTGTACGCGCAGTTACAATAGTCAGGGCCAGGGACCACATATAAAAAGCAACTATTTGTACCGACAGTAACCAGCGATGAATCCGGGGCAAGGTATACTGAACTACCCATGCTCCCAATAAAGGCAATATCAATAAAGGCATAACCTGCCGGCAAACATAACCGAAAGACGTCCAAAAAGGCAAACCGCTGTTTGTACCTAAAAAAGAAAAAATAACGGGAGCCGCTAAAGCCACAGCAATGTTACTGAGAAAAACAAAACTCGCCAAAAAAGCTACATTTCCCCCCAGCATACCCGTAATTACAGCCGCTGCTGTCGCTGTCGGTGCCACCACACAAATTAATATTCCCTGCGCAATCTCTTCATTGAAAGGAGCAATCAAACCGTATAACAATAAACTTCCTCCCAACTGAATTAAAATTAGCCAAATATACAAACCCGAAAATTTTATATTCCGGGGAGATATCTTGCAAAACGTCAGAAATAACATGCAAAATATCAATGTGGGCGTTAAAAATGACAATATATTTATATACGAATGAAATAATGCTCCCGTCAACATAGCGACCGGGAGCATCCAATTTTTTAAAGTCTGAATCACATTTATTTAATTAAGCCCCAATTGTTCTAAATCTACTGTTATCATTATATTATTATATTTCTCATATAATTTTTGCTTGACAAGCACTGCTGCCGGAGAAATATTCAACACAGCTACCGGTCTATTTTTTTCATCAATGATATAAGTTTCGTCATTCCCGTATAAAAACCGATATCCTTTCCACTTGCGGTATTCCACAAACATATCTTTTCCGTCTACTACTTTGACCAAATTTAAATCCTGATCAAAAACCAGATATTCCATACTGTCGGTCCGGATTATTTTATATTGAGGAGTTGCTCCTACCCAATCGTAAAATAAAGAATCCTTTCCTTTGAGATACACGCCTTTTTCTACAAAAGCATCAAAATTTCCGTAGGAAGTACGATTATATATTTTTTCTACCGGCATCCCTTCTTGCAGGGTATATTTTATGAGCTTACTGGTATTGGCGATCCAGACTGAATTAGCGGAAAGACTGTAATCTTTCATTTCTTCTCCTTTATCGAAAACAACATTGCAAAACAATTGCTTACCGTCCTCTTTAGTATAGGCAGCTACAAACGGATTACCGTAATTAGTCGTTTCTTTTCCCTTCTCTGCTGCCCCATAATTGAGCATATATAATAAAGAATCCTGTAATATAAGTTTTGAACTACTGACAGAAGATTGAGGAAGTGGTTTTTCCCATACGACCTTTCCATCCTTTTTTAAACGCACAATCCGATCTTTCCCTGCCCAGTAAATATCGTTTTCCTCTAACAATAACCCGGAAGTAATATTTTTTATATATTCACTTTTCCCACCTAAAAATAGTAAAGTTGGAAGAATTCCAATCGTCATAAAACTTCCTGCCAGTGCCATATCCTCGCCATCATCCCCTTCTCCCGTATTGGCTTTGTAATCCCATCCTTTGCCTGTCCGCAAGTTTATCTGATGCAAGCCTCTGCCCCTTACAATAAGGATAGAATCATTGAGTCCGTATAAATCTATTCCCGTGGAAATATTCAGTTTTCTCTTCCATATCTTCTTCCCGGTAGAGAGATCAACTCCCCATACTTTGGCGCCAGAACCTTTTCCGGTAGCTAAAAGACCGACAGAATTATGGGCACCTACAGCTATTCCGCCCGTCTCCCACATAATTCCTCCGTCGTGCCAATTGTAGCAGACGGTTGTAAGGCCCTCAGGATTTAAAATGTAAGGGAAATTATAGAGTATGCCTCTTTTGTATAAAATCTGTTCTTTCCATATAACTTGCTTTTCAAAAGGCTGATACAAAAGTAAATCCCCTTTTGTAATATATCCTTCTCCGGATTTCCGGAGCGTCCGTAACTGCACAGACCAATACTCTGTGGCACTATCTATCTTAAACTGATATACTTCATGAGGGAAAACAACTTTTTGAGCTTCCATTACCTGTCCTGTCGCATAAATTTTACCAATCGGGACAAAGGAGTGAGTGATATCCTGCGCATAGAGATTAATTATACCATACACAAAAAATAAAGCGAATAGAATCTGTTTTTTCATTGCATATGTAGATTTACGGTTATAGGTTCCTCCTTTACCCTTACCTCTGCCAGTTTTTCTCTTCCCTCTTCATCTGCATATTTAAATGTATAGGTCTTATTTTTCTCCAGTAAAAACTCCAATACGTCATTCATGTCCTGTGTATCTCCGGCTGTACGTCCTCCTCCCACCTGTTCTTTGCCACAGAACACATCTACATTGGCAGCAATCCGGTCGTCAGAATTCTGCACGCACTGCGCCGTACGGAACATCATTACTTTTACGGGAATATGTTTTCCATCTGCTTTTATAGCAGATTCATATGTTTTATATAAATCTACATACCGCTCTGTCACATTTTCTGCAGGTACATAGCGGATGGTTTCATCCCAAACTAAAGGGAAATAAGTATTCGCCGGCTGAAAAGAAGAAGCGTAGATAGCATGTTGCACATCCCCCTTTACAGCCTTTCCGGCATCTGCAAAAAACCATGCTTTATTCAGGGCATTGGGATAATACTCCGTAAAATACCATTTCCCTTCTACCCAGACTTCACACCAATTGTGGTTCCCCCGGTTATCATGCCAATTCGGTGTACCCGCCACCCGGGCCGGAATACCTACGGCCCGGAAAGCATCTGTCAGTAAAATGGAAAGTCCGCTACAAGAAGCCATCCCCTGACGCATAGATTCGTACGGACTCTGATCCGGTTTTTCCCGTTTTGTATTATAATCAACCCTCACTTCATCCCGGATGTTCCGGTTTACCGAATCTATAGCTTCCCAAACGGTTTTACAGCTGCCCACATACGAAGAAAAACGACCGAAAAAATCCGGACGCCATTCTTCCCGGGTTTCGTTTAACGAAATATAAGGAAGTACCTCATTCAGGAAAATACTATCCGGAAGTTCTCCCGCCCAGGGGAAACACTCCCGGGCTTTGTAAGCATATTCCACATTATTGATTAAAAAACCGGCTTTCAACCCTTTCAAATCCCGTTCCGGCATATATGCAATCAAAAAAGCCATTCCCTCTTTATACCGGATATCGCAGGAATCGAGAGCCTTGTTCAGTTCGGCTGCATTGTCACCGGCCTTAGCCAGAGCCTGATTTAAAAGAGCATGATACTTTTCCGGAACGCCCGGATATTTGTTTCCGGAACAGGCCAAAGCACACAACACAATGAGAAACACACAGTACTTCATAATAAATTTATTACTAAATAATTCCTTGTATTAATCTTTCCGGTCGCTGAAATACTTCATAAATTGCGCCCTTTCGTAACGGGCTGCATTATCTATATTGGCATACGACAATTTTCTCCTGAATTCTTCTACGGTCTTAAAAGATTTACTATCCATCCAGGAAGCCAGAAAATGATTCATCGTCTGAATGACAGACAGTCCGCTTTCATACATAACCGAACACAGTTGTACTGTTGTCGCACCGGCCAGTAAAAGTTTTACAACCGCCTCTCCGCTATGTACACCGGTTGAAGCAGATAGTTGCAATTGGGCATCCTTTCCTGTTAAAATTCCTGTCCACCTCAAAGTAGTACGCAAATCTGTCGGCATACTGAATACAGAAGCAACCCCTACCGTCATTCTCTCAATGTCAATGTCGGGCTCATAAAAACGGTTGAATAAGGTGACTGCATCTGCCCCATAGGCTTTCAACTTATCCACAAATGTCGCAAGATTTGTAAAATAATGACTGATTTTCATGATGACCGGGATATGGACCTTTGCCTTGACGTGCTTGATAATCTCGAAATACATATTTTCAATTTCAGCACTTTCTTTAAATTCGTCCAAAGGCAATATAAAAGCATTCAATTCAATAGCGTCTGCCCCTGCCGCCTCTAACTGCCGGGCAAAATCAACCCACTCCCCGTTTTTTAAACAATTAATACTGGCAATAACCGGAATTTTTAAAGCAGCTTTAGCAGCCTTTACCAACTCCATATATTGCTCAATAGCATGTCCGCGGATGTAATTCCGGATATAATCTTCTTCTTCCGGATAATTTCCATCGCCCATCGCCCGCTGCGTTTCCATCAGAATTTGTTCTTCAAATACGGATTTTAAAATCACAGCTCCCGCTCCGAAACGCTCCATTTCTTTCAATTTATTGATATCCGCCGTCAACCCGCAACTACCGGCAATTATCGGACTCATTAACTCCAATCCAGCAAATTTTATTTTCAAATCAGCCATATTCTTTTTTTTATTTATTAGTTTATTCTGGTTTATGATAATTTCTTTCTCCGAAAATCGAACTCCCAATCCTGACCATCGTACTTCCTTCCTCTACCGCTATCCGGTAATCCCCGGACATTCCCATGGATATTTCCCGGAAAGTATCCTCCGTCTGAAAATAGTCTCTTTTTAATTTTATATATATTTCCCGAAGCCTACGAAATTCTTTCCGGATTTGTTCCTCCTCTTCCGTATGAGTAGCCATCCCCATAATACCCGTAATTCTTACGTTTTTCATTTCACGATACACTTCACTTTCCAGCAATTCAGCTGCTTCCGCCTCACTCAATCCGAACTTTGTATCCTCTTCTGCAATATGAAACTGCAACAGGCAATTCACTACCCTTCCTATTTTGTAAGCTTCCCGGTTGATCACCGAAAGCAATTTCAAACTGTCTACAGCATGAATCAATGTGACAAAAGGAATTACTTCCTTCACTTTATTGGTTTGTAAATGCCCGATAAGATGCCATTCGATATCATCAGGCAGAACCTCCTGTTTCTTTACCAGTTCCTGCACTTTGTTTTCGCCAAATGCCCGTTGCCCCCAACGGTAAGCCTCCTCTATATCTTCTGCCGGCTTCGTTTTAGACACAGCAATTAACTTTACCCGTGCCGGTAAACTATCCGCAATCTTTTTTATATTTTCCGTTATACTCATTTTTATCGGTTCTTACTCTGTAAACTTTACATTCCTGCATACAAATATATTAAATATACGCATTTTTTCTAAAAGAATTTCAAAGTTAATTTTCTATTGGAGAAATATAATCTCTTTTCTCCGGTTTACATTTTTTAGCATTAAAAATGCCGCTTCCAATACCACAGAAGACGACCCGAAACCTCCATCAGCTGAAAATACGGATTTTCCCTCACGCTGATTATTATTTTTTCTTACTATCTTTGACACGTAATTTATTTTAATATGCCCAGGTATTTTACGGAATTAGCCTATAACGGCAGCTCTTATAACGGTTGGCAAATACAACCCAATGCTCCTTCTGTTCAGCAGGAACTGAACCAGGCGTTTTCTACCCTTTTACGCCAGGAAATCAGCCTCACCGGAGCAGGTCGTACGGATACTGGTGTGCACGCTGCATTTTTTGTCGCCCATTTTGACATCCCCTTTGTCCTGGAGGATGTCAACAAAACGGTCTATAAATTAAATCGTCTGACAAATAAAAATATAGCAATACATACCATTTATCCGGTCCAACCGGAAGCTCATGCCCGCTTTTCAGCTTTATCCCGGACTTATAAATATTTTATAAACAAATTCAAAAATCCGTTTACCGAAGATTATGCTTTCCGGATTCATCCGCTGCCCGATCTGCAAAAAATGAATGAGGCTTGCCGTATGCTGTTTGAATATTCCGATTTTACAAGTTTTTCAAAATTACATACGGACACGAAAACAAATAATTGTAAGATAATGAAAGCAGAATGGACAGATACCGGAAAACAATTGGTATTTACCATACAAGCAGATCGTTTTTTACGGAATATGGTACGAGCCATCGTAGGGACCCTGCTGGAAGTAGGACAAGAAAAAATGTCCCTTTCCCAATTTAGAAAAATCATCGAATCCAGGGACCGCTGTAAAGCCGGGAACTCTGTACCGGGAAAAGCTCTTTTTTTATGGGATATAAAATATTCCGACGAAATTAAAATTGATTACTGAAAACACATAGTACATGAATATTCTCCGCTGCTTCATCGTGTGTCTGTTCTTATGGGCAACTTCCCAGAGTTCAGCAATGTCCCTCTCTCCTCAGGCTGAAATCAGCATTTTAACCTGTGCTCCGGGAACAGAACTTTATTCCCTTTTCGGACATACTGCCATCCGGGTTGCCGATCCGATACAAAAAATAGACGTTGTTTTTAATTACGGTACTTTCGATTTTCGTACACCTCATTTTTATCTGAAATATGCTAAGGGACTCCTTCTTTATCAATTGAGTGTCACTTCGTACGAAAGTTTTATTTCTTCTTATATTTTAGACGAACGAAGCGTATGGTCACAAACCCTGCAACTCGATTCGTTAACCAAACAACGGCTTTTCGATAATTTATTGGAAAACCGGCAACCGGAAAACCGCACTTATCTTTACAATTTTCTATTCGACAATTGTTCCACCCGGGTAAGAGACATCATTAACAAAAGTACACAACAGCCTATAGAATGGCATATTCCGGAAACAGATAAAAGTTTCTGGAATCTGTTAGACGAATACCTCTGCCGTATGCCCTGGGTCAAATGGGGAATTCATACAATATTAGGACAAACCGGCTCCCGCATAGCTACCCCCTATGAAACCATGTTTCTGCCGGATTACCTCATGCAGGGATTAGCTTCGGCTACAGATCAGGGAGAACTTTTAGCCCAACCGGCAATTGCGGTTTTCAAAGCTCCGGAAACTGCTCTTCATAATCCCTGGTACTTTTCTCCCTTTTTTGTATTTTGTATAGGCAGTATATTGATAATATTAATTTTACAAAGATACACTTCCGGAAAAGTATTGACTGCATTTACATTCCCCTTGTTTTTAACTTCGGGATTAATTGGTATGCTTCTGATATTTTTAGGGTATTTTACCCTACATCCGATGACAGCCCCTAACTATAACTTAATCTGGGCGAATCCCCTCAATTTTATTGCTGCTTTTTTCTTTTTAAAGAAAAAGTTACCCCGGCTGATCCGTAATTATCTCGGTCTGTATCTGCTTGTTCTGCTAGTAGGACTTCCCTGCTGGTTCTTTCTGCAACCCGCCGTACCCTTGTCCACTTTTCCCCTCCTATGCCTGTTGATTTATCTGAGCATTCTATTGAGGAAAAGAAAAGTGTAATATCCTTTTGGCTCTTTCAGTAAAATGCCCTATATTTGCAAGCAATTAGAGGTGTCATAGCTCAGTCGGTAGAGCAAAGGACTGAAAATCCTTGTGTCCCTGGTTCGATTCCAGGTGATACCACAGAATCGGTAAGGATGACTTTTTAAGTCATCTTTTTCGTTATAAAAAATAATCGTATTTTCTTGTGGCTATTCGCTAGAATGATTTTTTATTTCCTTTAAAAAGAATACTGCCCAAATCTTAGATTACACCGGGATAGAAAATTGTCTGTATTTCTTCGGAATCTTATTTATATTTTTTAAATAAGTAAAATGTTATTAAAGAATTCACTATTTTTGTAATAAACCTTATATTTAGTCTTTACCGGAATAGGTGTCATCACCTTTTTAAAATTTTAATTTATGACAATTTAAAACGATAATCAATCAATAAAGTATTGATTGATAGCATTATTTATCATTATTTTATAAACTTGTTAGATTTCTGATTTATTCACTTTAATTTTAAATTTATGAGGACAACACTGTTTCGACTTTCAACATTTGTATGGCTTTTGTTATCCGTTATTGCCGGGTGTAGTGACGACAAAAACGAACCGGACCAGATTATCCTGTCCGGAGATGTTTCTGAAATTATTTTCAATCCGGGGGATGCTACAAGTCAGGATATTGCTTTCTCTTCCACTTCTGCGTGGACAGTGGGGCTTGAGAAAAACGATTGGGTCGAGGTTACACCTATGAATGGACCGGCAGGAGATGCCGTCATCACTATTAAACTGATACAAACCGGGAATACTGCCGATAGGGAAATAACGGCAACAATTTCCGCCGGGACCGCTGCAACTGTTTCTTTACGTATTATACAGAAAGCAAGCAAGGTTACAGCTCAATCAATCCGGATTGTGTCCCCGCAAAAACGCCTGATTATAGGACAGACAGTATCGTTGGAGGTCGAAACAGAACCGGCAGCTGCCATTCTCCCGGGAGAAATTGCATGGAGTTCATCCGATGCCTCTGTTGTGTCTGTCGATAGCAAAGGGATAGCCACAGCACTGTTAGTCGGTACCGCAGTCGTAACAGCCCGGTCTGGGGATCTGAAAGCCGATTATACACTGGAAGTCACCGAAGTATTTACAACCGACGGCGAAGGGAAAAACTATACTTTTACGGCTTTAAGTTCGTTGGAAGGATCCGGAGTGCAGACGGACGGTGGCGATTTTGTAATTACAGCTAATCTTATAATCGCAGCAGAGGACACTTTATCGTTAAACGAAGGCGAAAAGGTACGAATCTGCAATAACGTGGAAATCCGTATACTGGGGAAGGTCAATTTTACACCGGATAATTCAGCAGAGATTCTTCCTTACGACAATACCTCGGTACCTGCACCCCTCTATTTTACAGGAGATGCCGGTGGCGGACAGATTCGTAACGTGACTTTCACGGCTTGTCCCATCCGTTTTTTCGGGTCTATACCACTGACTATTGAAAATTGTACCTTCAAAGGAATTGCTGACACTTATGCAGCAATTAATCTCGGCGGTAGCGGACAGATGACCGTCTCCGGCTGTAATTTCCTCGAAAACGGCTATCCGGCTATCATGGGAGGCGCCAATATGACTACTCCTCTGTTATTTAAGGATAATTACCTTTATAAGAACTCCAATAATGCCCGTAACAGGCCGCAAATCAATGTTACAGTAGCCGGCGACAGCAAGGTGGAAATCACAGGTAATACAGTAGTCGGTCCCGGAGAAATCACCACCAACGGAGGCATAGCTGTAGCAAATTTACTGGGGATTGCCGGTTCCAATGAAGTGCTTATACAAGGGAATAAAGTAAGCGATTGCCGGTACGGAATTACTACGAACGGAGTGATGGACGTCCGTATTATCGATAATATTCTGGAAAATAATAAATGGGATTCCAATCCCATGAACGGAGGTAGTGGCGTCAGTATTTACAATACTGCCGGCGGACAGAAAATCTACATGAGCGGTAATACCATCTCAGGCCACCTGTGGGGTATCACAAATATCGGTAATGTCAACGGTGGAACCGGTCCCTCACTGAATTTAGGCAATCTGACAAAAGGAAATGATTATAATCCCGGCGGGAATGTCTTCCGCGACAATGGGAACGGAGGAATACTGTACGACCTTTACAACAATTCGCCTCTGACAGTTTATGCGCAGGGAAATACCTGGAACGTGACAGTGCAGGACGAACAGAGCATTGAACAGGTAATCTATCATCAGGCGGATAATCCGCAACTCGGAAAGGTGATCTTTATGCCTGCAGCCGAATAAAAAACCGTAATTTGATAAAAGAAGATGGCCGGAACTTTACTCTCCGGCCATCCTTTTTATAATGAAAATGAATATTTTTCAGTTTACCTGTCAAGGATATCCGCAAATTCAGATTCAGGCTTCCACTGAGGGTAATTTTTTGCATTAGCCCAGTTATAACCTAAATCAAAAAATAATTTTACTTCCTGCAGTAAACCACCATAATCATCTGTTTCGGGATGCGTTTGATCGGTCGGTTTATGGTAAATTTCCGTCCAATAATGTTTAATTTTTTCCTTTGCCCACTCTTTTCCATGTTTCCGGTTATCATTCCACCCTTTAGCAAACATCGCGGGTATTCCCTTTTGTACAAAGGGGAAATGATCCGAACGGTAAAACATCCCGTTCCGGGCATCCGGATCCGGCATGACATAACGGCCATAACGGGGAGCTAATTCGGCTACACTTTCATCCAAAGTAGAATGACCGTATCCCGTTATCGTTACATCATTGTTTTCACCCCATAAAGGAATTACATCCAGATTTATGACAGCAGCCACTTTTTCTACAGGAAAAAGCGGATGGTCCACATAATATTTCGTTCCCCAAAAACCCGTTTCTTCACAAGTAGGAGACAGAAAAACAATATTACGCCGGGGTTTTTCTTTTAAAGCATTAAAACAACGGGCTGTTTCAAGTAACCAAGCCACAGCAGTCGCATTGTCTGTAGCACCGTTGATAATGGAATCCCCACCGACCGGAGCCCCATATCCCAAATGATCCCAATGAGCTAAATATACTATACTTTCATCTGTCTTCCCGGAACCCTCTATATACCCTATAACATTTGGACTCGTCTGTCTTACAAATTCATTTTTCAAAGAAACAGTGAGAGTGGAATGTAAAGGGAAAGGAAGAAAATCCGGTGTTTTTGCAATTTGTTTTAATTTTTCCAGCTCTAATCCGCAATCCTTAAATAGAGATTCAGCCACATCAGAATGCAACCATCCGGTCAGGGCACAAGTATAGTTTTGGTGATCCTCTATATATAATTTCGCTTTGGCAGAATTTTGCGGAACACTCCAGGGATATCCGGCCCCGTACGTGTCGTGAATAATCAATACTCCTTTCAGCCCCTGCCTCGCTCCCTCCTCAAATTTATATGTCCATCGGCCATAATAGGTCATGATATCTCCTTTAAAATAAGACGCATCATCTCCTCCCAAACCGGGATCATTAATTAAAACAATTGCTATTTTATTCTGCGGATCCTGAATCCCCGCATAATCATTCTTTCCGTATTCCGGGGCCACAATACCATAACCTGCAAAAATCAATTCTGCATCTTCAATATCAATTTCCGGTTCGATGCTGGCCGTAAAGGCAATAAAATCGTCTGATCTGTGCAAAATTCTGTTTCCCCCGGAGGTTTTTACCAACATCTCCGGCGAAGGTTTTGTAGTAGATAAAATCAAAGGAACCTCCTGAAAATAAGAATTTCCCTGAAACGGTTTTAATCCCACTTCCCTCATTTGTTCCGCTATATACTCAACAGCTCTTTCTGCCCCTTGCGAAAAGGGTTTCCGTCCCTGACAAGAATCGTTTGACAGTACTTCCGTATGTTGTCTCAATTTTTCAACGGTAATCCTTTCTTTGGCAATCTCCGCCTGCCGATCAGAATGATGAATAACACAACCCGTACATATCCCCATTAATATTCCCAAACCATATACATACTTTTTCATATTTACCTCCATTTTTACCCATTAGGGACGTGCCCTTTTGTGTAATTTTTCGCCCCTTCCCCCTTCTGTATCCTCCCTAAACATATCTATAAATGAATTTACACAAAAGGGCACGTCCCTAATGGGTAATTCATGGATCATCATGCATCCCCTTGAAACTTTAACAGATAAATTCAACAGGCATTCACAGAATTTCTAATATCGGATGCTATTGTTTCAATTCAAATCCCAACATCATTCCCTCATATTGTCCGGCAACTTTTCCGACAGCAGCCAAACTGGAACTTTTAGAAATACTGGACAAAAGGGTAACCAATTTCAATAAGCGGTCAGCATTAAACAACAAATTCATTCCTTTTACAGTTTTCACTACTGTAGCATCCATCCGAACCAGCGAATAATAATTAAGCGTCAAAATTCCGGTCGAAGCATTGTAAGAGTAAGTACCTTTAAAGGATTTTTGCCCCAACTGACTTGTAAAAGTCGAATCAGACAAAAATGTGTAAGATAATTTTCCCGGTTCAATCCCTGCTTTAGCATAGGCTGACTCTAATTTCGTCTTCATCCCTTCTGCCATCACTATCCCTCCGGCTTTCTGAAGCAAATCATCACTTTTAAATTGACAGGCAGCTCCTTCATATTGCCAGGTTCCCTCTATATTTTTAAGTTTTGTGGTTTCTTTTACTGTATTCATAATCTTTTCTGCAGTTCCAGATTTCAGTATATCCTCTAAAGATTGGGCACAAAGCGGACTGTAATTCATAAAAATAAGAACCAGACAAACAAAACCTAGTATACAATTCTTTTTCATAATACATTATTTATTAAAATATACAACAATATAAGTTCATTTTAAAAATTTACATCTCCAGTATCATTCCGGCTTTAGGAACACTTTTCTTTTAAATTACACAAAAGGGCACGTCCCTAATGGGTAAATTTATAGCGGTTGAGGAATTCCAGATTAATCCGGGCAACTTCCCCGTAAGTTGCTTTATAAAGTTTTTCCGCTTGGGAAAAATCGGTTGTTTTAAAAGCGTCACAAATACACTGATTAAAAACGGTTGCATATTTTTTCCGATGTACCTGAAGATATTGCCACAGCTTTTGCTCCGCCCAGGACCGGCTATTCCTGACTTCGACCGCCTTGGAATATTCCCCATACTCTTCTGCAATAAGGGAGTACAAACGGGAAGCCAGTTCTGCAGAATCCCGTTCAAAATTGTATACAGGGCCACTGATATCCGGATGCTTTATCTTTTGAGCCAATTCCCGTTCTGCCTGTCCGACAAGAGAATCAATTTTTAAATAACAGGAATAATAGATTTCCTGCAAATTTGGGCGAGGTAATTTTTGCTCCCCCTCTGTCTCCTGTCCAGAAAATTGATTTCCTTTCCAATAAATGAAGAAAGAAGAGAAAAGAAAGAGACAGACCAATACTCCAATCGCAATTTTTTTTCTGCACATGGATTGTGTCAGCTCTTCCTGCATAGCTTCTACTGAAGAAAAACGTTTCCCGGTCTGAAAAGAAGTGGCTTTCCGGGCAACTTTTTTGTAACAGGCACCTAATCCTGTTCCTTTTATACTCCCTAACTCCTGTATCACTTTCCCAACCGAATAAATATCACTTACAAAAGTGGCCTTCCCCTCTTCCCATAATTCCGGAGCAGCATAATGTGCAGTCCCTCTTCCCCCTTTCCTGTACCGGTATGCCTCCTCATCAGCCAGACTGAAATCTATAATTTTCAACTGATTTCCTTTATGAGTAATGAGTAAATTTTCAGGCTTAATATCTTTATGGACAACTCCGCATTTATGTATATAAGCCAGTCCTTCCAATAAATCCGCAATCCATTTCCGGGCCATAGCCGAATTTATCTTATCCCCCCGCATCCATTCCCTTAAAGTCATCCCATCGATATATTCCATCCCAATGCAATAACCCAAAGTAGCTATTTTTTCAAAAAAAAACACTTTTACCAGAAAAGGATGATCCAAACGATAAGTTATATCGTACTCTTTTTTTAATAATCCGATATATACAGGATTATCCCGGTATTGAGGTTTTATCCCTTTCAATACATACAGGCGGCCATTTTTATTGGCTGTATAAAGCAAAGTATAACCGCCAGCAGAACAAACCCATTCTTTTATATCAGTGAATTTTTCGGCATAGTTTATTTCTGCATCCGTCCTAAATTCAGAAGAAACATCCTCATTCATTCTATTTTCAATGTGTTTAATAATGTAAGTCCTCCCTCCTTTCCGGCTAAAAACATTTTACCCTTTTCCCCTTCCCGCCTAAAATCAGTTAAAAATAAAGGTAAACCTTTTATAAACTGAGTGGCACAAAATTCATCCCCTGGCAGAATCTTTGAATTCCTGGCTTCCACTACCTGAAAACGGGTATCCCCCAAATAGATTAGCAATAAATAACGATTCGGTTCCCAAGCCACCTCCAATTTCGTCCCCAATGCCAATTCTGCTACTTCAATATGAGGACTGCTTAGAAATTCCGATTGAGTAATATCTTCCTTCTGTAACGCTTCACAAAACGCACAGAAATCCCTGTAACCCACATAACGGGATAAAATATTCAAAGTCGTCAATCTCGGTCGGGAAGTATAAGAAACATATCCCCACAGTCTTTTTAAAGTCGACAAGCTGATACTCACTTTCAAATTTTGATAAATAGTCCGGGTTAAACTGTAAAAATCACCCGGGGTTCTGAGATCCTCTCCAAATTGATTTTCAACCCTTTTTAAAAGTTCTTTAATTTCCGGATAAAGGTTCATTATACTTAAATATGTGAAAAAATATAGTATAGATACAAAATATTGTTAATTTTGCTCTCAGCAAAGATAAGGATATTAATGAAAATATCAACTTTTACAATATTCGCCTTTATTCTTATAGCTCCTGAAATTTTTTGTCAGGAGAAAAAGGTCATTTCCATTACTCATCTGGAATCTTCAGCATTGTCTGTTCAAATGGAGAATTATGTTTCTATTTTAATTCGTGAAATCAACAAATCTTATTCGGCAGGAAGTCTTCCGATTTTTCCTTCAGAATGTGTAGGTCCCCATGCTTTGGAAAACATATATGGTATCTGGAAAAATTCTCCTTTCAAATTTATCACCACTTCCGGTAACTTCAAAGGCATTATCACTGCTATGGGATATCAAATCCGGGGATTGGCGATTCAGATGCAGGAAGGTAAAATCATACAAAACGGGGTTATCAATTTCAATCCGAACGGACGTATTGAAAGTTTTTATTTTGCGATAGAGGAAAACCTGTACAATGCAGTGTCAACGGAGAATCATTCCTTACAAGACCAGCAAAAAAGGCAGTTTATTCTCAACTTTATTGAGGAGTTCCGAACGGCTTACAACCGGAAAGATTTAAACCTGATTTCTCGTATATACGGAGAAGACGTTCTTATCATTACCGGATACATTTACCGAGTAAGCAACGATAAAGCCACCGTCTCCGGTCTTACAGAAGAAAAAGTACAATTTAATCTCTATAACAAGAATGAATACATCTCCCGTTTAAAAGAAGTATTCCAGCAAAACCGTTTTGTAAATTTATTTTTTGAAGATATTTTTATTCTGCAACATCCTTCTTTCCCCAATATATACGGGGTGACTTTGCTCCAAAGATGGCGTTCCACCCGCTATAATGATGACGGCTGGTTGTTTATGGCTGTGGAATTCAAAAGTGCTACGGAAATGTTAATACATGTAAGGACCTGGCAACCTTACATATTGAATAGAATGGTATTTCCCCGGGAAGAAGTATATCAATTAGGAAACTTTGAATTCAGATAATGAGATTGAGACTACCCATATCATTGATATTTTGTCTATGCTGCTTATCTTACTTTCCGGAAGTATGGGCACAAAAGCAATTGAAAACAGAAGGCGGGATTGATTCCACCCGGATCTCTACCCGCCTCATAGATGGGAAAATAACTGCCCGTATACTTATCGAATCGGGTATAAAATTATCCTATTCTACAAATATGGAAATTCAGCTTTCCCCCAAACAAACAGGACATTTTCAGAGTAAAGGAAGGTATTGCGATACACTCTATTTTTTCCCCACCTCTCACGATAACGTCAGAATGATCTACCTGGAAGCAGAAGGTTATTTTACTCAAAAAATCGGTCCGCTGAAATTACTTCCCAAAACAACTTTCCGTTACGTGGTATACGATCCTTTACAACAAAAACGGAATCCCGGTCTTTTCACCTATAATATTTTTATGGGAGGGGTACTCTGTACGGAATATCCCTCTTACGGGCTGAGGGGAGGGGGAAGTCTCAATCTCCGGATTTGTAAATTTTTAGCAATCGCTCCTGAGATTTGCTACAACCGGCTTTACCTCCATCCCACTTCCTCCCCTTCTCTTTGCCGGGTTTTTCTGGAAACCAATTTTTATTTAAAATACCGCCTTTTTAAATTTGCAAATATATACGGAGGCTATAGTCAGACTTTTATCGACTATAACGGTTATGGACTTTCCCTTGTAGGGGAATGTAAAATCTATAAAAAATTACAGGCCCGTTTTCATTACAATCATTATTTCAATTTCGATAATTCCCTGCTCGGAATAGCTCTGGGAGTCACCTTATAAATATATAATAAACCATGAAACGATTCTCCCTTTTTAAAACGATAGGACTTTTCCTGCTTTTTTTGCATTTCACCTCTTGTCAGGAAGACAAACCATTGGTTTACGAATTAACCGTTGATACCTCTCACATCGAATTTTCGTTTGAAACTTCTGTTTATCAAATTGCTCTCAATGCCAATTACCATTGGGAAATTTCCAATTGTCCGGACTGGTTAACCGTCATCCCCGCTTCCGGCTCCGGCAACACACGGTTGACAATAAATTGTGATGCAAATACAAAAACAGAAGAAAGAAAGGCAGAATTAAAAATTCAGTGTGGACAGGAAACTCAAATGTTGTTCATCCGGCAATCGGCAAAAGGGATTCTCGCTTTTACTCTTTCCGATACCTTAGTTTATGAAAATCCGGCAGAGATACCTTTACCGGTCTCTCATTCTGTCGACTTTAAACTGACCGTCTCCCCCTCATGCGACTGGTTATCCATCTTTCAGAAAGAAAAAGGACAGTACATCCTGACTGTTTCCCTTTTAAAGCAGGATTTGTACAGAACTGCCCAGGTCATTCTTCAGGCTACAGACTATTCACTCCGGGACACCCTTCAAATTACTCAAACGACCTATACTCATCATATCCGGACTTTATTGGAAAAATTTTACCAGGAAACAAATGGCAGTCAATGGGGAAACCATACCAACTGGTTAAGTTCCCTACCTTTACAAGAATGGTATGGTTTAGAATTGAAGAACAACCGACTCATTAAAATTTCCTTATCAAACAACAATTTAAGTGGAAATCTGCCAGAAATACTCTATGAATTATCTGATTTAAAAGAGCTTTATTTAAATAATAACTCTTTGCAAGGATCCCTCAGTCCTTCTATTCGAAAATTAACAAATCTAGAAAGACTGAATCTCTCTTATTTACCTCTTACAGGAGATATTCCGGAAGAATTATGGTCGCTTCCTGAATTACGTTTTTTGGAACTCGGAAGCAATTCTTTTAATCCGGTCGCAATCCCTTATAAAAAACTAAAAAAAATAAAGGCCTTACATTTCAGTTTTTTCCCCTTATTGAACGGCTTATCGTCTGAAATACAAGAACTCACGCAATTAGAAACCTTAGAGCTGTTTGAATGTCACGTCACGGGCCCCTTACCCCCCGAATTGTTCCGGTTGAAAAATTTAAAATTTATACAATTGACATACAACGGCATAAATGGAGAAATTCCACCGGAAATCGGAAATATGAACCAATTAAAAATTTTAAATCTGGCGGATAATAAACTCAAAGGCAATATCCCGCCGGAAATCGGAAAATTGACTCAACTGGAAACTTTAGATTTGTCGACGAACGAACTGAGCGGAAATGTGCCGGAAGAAATAGGAAATCTCATCCATCTGAAAAATTTTACCATTCGTCGGAACTATTTAAGGGGCAAAATTTCTAAAAAAATACAGCAGCTTCCCTATTGGGATACTTTTGATCTTTCTTTCATTCTGCCTCAGATCAACGGTTTTTTAGAACTTGAATAATTTTGATAAAAATGAGAATCGCGATTAAATTCGGAATAATATTTCTCTTTCTTTTGCAAGGACTCTATAGCTGTCAGCAAACCGATATCCCT
The DNA here is from genome assembly GCF_937966165.1 of uncultured Odoribacter sp. Classification (NCBI taxonomy): domain Bacteria; kingdom Pseudomonadati; phylum Bacteroidota; class Bacteroidia; order Bacteroidales; family Odoribacteraceae; genus Odoribacter; species uncultured Odoribacter sp. The sequence goes on along the minus strand of NZ_CALCLB010000013.1, from coordinate 61,840 downwards.
CTAGTGTATGAAATTTCTCTCTTTCCGGAACCTTATGTCTTTCCTTTTGAAGAGTCAGAAACTCAATTAACGCTCAAAAGCAATTACAAATGGAGTATTCATACAGATAGGGAATGGCTGACAATCTCCCCTGCAACAGGGGACAGCGGACATACTCTACTGAATTTGCATTGTTCTGCCAATCCGGCAGAAACAGAGCGGGAAGCGAAATTGGAAATCTCCTCCGGATCCACTTCAAAAGTTTATACCATTTACCAAACAGCAAAAGGAGTTTTACAATTTAACGAACGGGATACCCTGGTATTCGAAAAGGAAACAACTCTTTCCTTAACCATACAGGCTACCCTGCCCTACGAATTTACAGTTCCGGTTGCCTGTAACTGGATAAGTTGGGACAAAATAAAAGAAAACCAATTTTCACTCCACATTCTCCCTTTAGAAGAAGATTTATCACGGACAGTTCCTGTTATGATACAGGCAACCTCAGCTTCTCTTTCCGACACAATTTACATATCCCAGTCTACCCGGCAAATTTATACCCGGCAAATTCTAGAAAAATTCTACCATTCATTAAACGGAGACCAATGGTACGATCATACCCATTGGCTAAGCGATAAACCGCTCAGTCAATGGGAAGGAATCACAATTATTGATGGGGAACTGCAGGATATTGTACTGTATAATAACAACTTGTCCGGAAATATCCCGGAAGAATTATATAACCTGAATTCATTAAGATCAATTAAATTGGCAGGCAATCACATTCGAGGTTCCTTAAGTCCGCGTATCCGTAATTTAAAAAATTTACACACGTTTGTAGTCGAAGACAATCTACTGACCGGAGAAATACCGGCTGAATTATGGGCTCTTCCCAACCTGGAAGTCCTCAATATGAGTGCTAATTCCTTTCAACCCATTACCATCGATTACGCTAAAATCAACAAAAATATCAGGAGCATAAGGCTCCGAAAATTAAATGTAAGCAATGCCTTATCTCCCGGAATAGGTGCACTGACCCAGCTAAGGGAATTGGAGATGTCTGGATCTCACATCAACGGGAAACTTCCAAAAGAATTATTCCAATTAAAAAAATTATACTTTCTGCACCTTGGATACAATAATATAAAAGGTGAACTTCCGCCTGAAATCGGATATCTGACCGAATTGGAACATTTATATTTATGCAGCAATTACATGACGGGTACAATCCCCGAAGAACTGGGAAAACTGACTAAGCTGGAAGTACTCTATATCGAGGGAAATTACTTCACAGGAAAAATACCCCCAAGCGTATTGCTCCTTCCCCATTGGCCAGATTTCAATCTGGAAGCGATTCTGCCTCAGCGGAATGGCTGTCTGGAAATAGAAAATTAATGTTTGAACCAACTTGAACTAACTTTTAAGAAAGGAGAACCCAAATAATTTCCTATTATTGTTCAGCCGGAAAAGTTGACACAGTAATATATTACGCTCTTTTTTATCAACAAAAACAAACATTTATGAAAACAATTTCTGTTAAAATTATCGGTTTTGGGTGTTGTCTACTGGTATATCTTTTTATGACAACCGGTTGTCTATCTCTCGATCCAAGTTTGTGGAACAATACTGATTCTTATAATTCAACTACTACCTCTAATAATTCTTCAAATGATTGTGAGGTAAAATATTGGGTAGATTATAAAGGCGGATACTATGTACCCTATTTTCAAAAAGAATGTGACAGGGCCTTGAGCCTGGATTACGCACTTTATTACATGGATGGCACTTTATTTCGGGAAGGACATTTATATTTTACAAAAATATCCACGACTCCCGGTAGCGGTCATTATGCCAAATCCCCCATCCGGATAAAAATTATTTCTGAAAACTGGGATTAAGCTGCTCTGTAAATAATGTGACTGCTATATTTCGATAACATTCTGAACGGAAGTTTCCGTTACAAACAGATAATTAGAATAGGAAACCGCTCCATGTGAACAAACCTATTAACATTTCAAGTATTCAGTGTTCGCCATGCAATGCGAATACTGAAATAAATCAAATCTATACATACGAGAAATAGCAGAAGAAACAACTTTCTTTTATAAAGCGGCAATCAACAAATTTATATCCCGGGATATCAAGCCAAATTTATCAGCAATGGCTTCTTTGGTTAGAATTCCGTTATAAATATAGACACCGTTTCTGAGGCCGGCATTGTTCCGGATGGCATTCGGAAAACCGCCGGCACAAGCGACTTCCTGCAGCAAAGGCAGAAAAACATTACTGAAAGCAATGGAAGCTGTACGGGCTACCCTGGAAAGTACGTTAGGGACACAGTAATGAATGACGCCTTCGTAGACGTAGGTAGGATGTTCATGAGTTGTGGGACCGGAAGTACCGATACATCCTCCCTGATCAATCGACAGATCGACAATTACAGATCCTCTTTTCATCAGTTTCACTTGCTCCTCCTTAACAACAATGTCCTCCTCATTTCCAAAACACCGTATAGCCCCCACCAAAACGTCTGCCGTAGACAGGGCTTTTTCCAATACAGGCCTATGAAAGACGGAAGTATAAATTCTTTGCCCGAGTTTGGTCGTCAGCTGCCGTAACCGGTTTACAGAATGATCAAACACTTTTACATTTGCTCCCAGTCCTAAAGCCGTCCTTGCAGCATATTCCCCTAAAGTTCCGGCTCCCAGAATAACGACTTCCGTCGGGGTAATCCCGCTCACTCCTCCCAATATGACACCTTTTCCTCCCCGGGAATTCCCCAAATACTCACTGGCAATCATAATGGCACAATTCCCTGCAATCTCACTCATGATCCGCATGACCGGATAAAAACCATCTTCATCCTTTATAAAATCGAATCCCAAAGCTGTTATTTTCTTTTGCATCATCTCCATAACAGCTTCTTTCCGGAGATCGAATAATTTTAAAGGAGATAGAACAATTTGTTTATCATGCATCAGCTTAGCTTCCTGTAAAGAAACAGAAGTCGCTTTTAAGATGATATCGGCCGTATATACTTCAGCAGCTGTTTCCACAATAAAGGCACCGGAATCACAATATTCCGTATCGGAATAATTTGCATTCGCTCCCGCTCCTCTTTGCAACAATATATGGTGCCCCATAGACACCAGTATCTGAACCGATTCAGGCGTCAGACATACCCGATTTTCACTTTTATCCAGTTCATAAGGAATTCCCAATACCAGCTTTTTCTGTTTTCTTCCCAAAAAGATATTCTTTTCCTGACAGAATAACCATTCTTTTCCCAAAGATTCCATTTTACCGGTATTTCCCATATCCGAATGTTTTATAAAACGTTTTACCTAAAGCTTTACCTCCAACTCCCGTCTTCCGTCCGGTAATTCTGTAAATAGGCAGCTCACCGTTTCCGGAGGTAACAACTCATCTATTTTCTCTGGCCACTCGATAAAGCAGGGAGCCCCTCCGTAAAAATATTCCTCATACCCAAAATCCATGGCTTCCGCTATGGTATTTATACGATAAAAATCAAAATGGTATATCACTTTTCCCGTCTTTGTCTGATATTCGTTGATTATAGCAAATGTAGGGGAGCTGATATCATCAGTTACTCCGGCACAGGCACCTACTGCTTTTACAAAAGTCGTTTTCCCAACCCCCATTGCCCCATAAAGGGCAAAAATCTTTCTATCCCCGACATATTCTAAAAACTCACGCGCCACATCCCGGATTTCTTCTAGGTTATTAATGGTCCATTTCATCATGTTTCTATTTGTCTTTCAGAACTCCGGAGAAAAACAACCGGTCAGATTTCCCTTTCCCCATGTTTTTTCCAGATATACTGATATACCTAAAAGTTACTTATTTCTTCCAAGCCTTTTGCCAAAAATCCCTTTACTGAAAAAGTTTATTTTCTTCTAATGCTTCTGTACCCTCACCCGGTGAGCCTGGGCCGGATTCGCCTCTACAGCTTCCACTACATGAACAGCCAGGTCTGCAAATGCCCTGCCTGTAACAGCATCCGGATTCAAAGCCACCGGGTTTCCGGCATCTCCTCCTTCGCAAATGCTTTGTACAACCGGTATCTGACCTAATAAACGCAATCCTTTTTCCTCAGCTAAAAGCTTACCTCCTTCTTTTCCAAAAAGATAATATTTATTTTCCGGTAATTCGGCAGGTGTAAACCAAGACATATTTTCTACCAACCCTAACACAGGTACCTGAATACCGGGTGATTCAAACATATTAATTCCTTTAATTGCATCTGCCAACGCCACTTGCTGGGGAGTTGTAACCACGATAGCCCCTGTCAATGCGACCGTCTGTACCAATGTTAAATGAATATCACTGGTACCAGGAGGTAAATCAATCAGCATATAATCCAATTCCTCCCAAAATCCCTGCTCTACCATTTGCTTTAAGGCATTGGAAGCCATAGGTCCTCTCCATACCGTTGCTGAATCCGGTTCAACGAAAAATCCGATCGATAATAATTTCACCCCATACTTTTCTACAGGGACAATATATTCTTTTCCGTCTGCTTCTGTCATATAAGGCTGAGCCTCTTCACAACCGAACATTTTGGGAATGGAAGGTCCGAAAATATCGGCATCTACCAATCCCACTTTATATCCCTGTAAAGCCAAGGCAACTGCCAGGTTAGCCGCCACAGTGGATTTCCCTACTCCCCCTTTTCCGGAAGATACAGCTATAATATGGGAAACCTTTTCCAGAGACAAAGGCCTTTCCAAATCCTGCTGAAAAACAACCTCTATTTCCACCAGCTTAAATTCCGTTTTTTCCTGAAGGACAGACTCGCATTTCTTTTTTATCGTCGGCACAAAAGGATCATTCGCCTTCTGAAATACCAAACGAAATACAACTTTATTCCCTTCTATTTTAATTCCCTGTACCATATCCAGGGATACAATATCTTTAGAAGTACCGGGATACTTCACTTCTGATAATATATCACGTATCTGCTTCAATTGGTTTTGTAACATATCTTTAAAATTTATTCCGCTTTATCTTTGAAAAATATTCTGTTCTTTTCCATTCTCTTCAAAAAACAAAGATACAATTTTTTACATAGTTATTTCCGTTAAAAAAAAGGATTTATATAACCTCTTGTTTTTTTAACCGTATTACTCCTTTGTAGTCTATTTTTAATAAAAAACCGAATAATAATGAATACCCGCCATACATTTCACTTTCTAATTTGCCTGATAAGCCTGTTAATATTTATTGCCTGCGGGGACGATCCCAAGGATACTAAAAATGAACTGCTGGAAGGGAGTTGGATCGTTCAAAACAAAACGATCAACGTATGGCCCAGGGTCGGAGAAGATGAAGCAGCGCTACGGGATTCCCTGTTAGATTATACTTTTTTCAATGAAGGTTCCGTTATTACCTTCCGGGAAGACAGTATACATCTGGTAATTGATTATATGGAATGGCAACGCCCTGCCGTCCTGCCTTATTCCTATCACAAAAATTACCTGAAAATTACCCCGCCCAGTCAACTGCCTTTACTTCTGGAGGGAACGGTCGAGCTTCAAAACCCGGTGATGCAATTTACCCTTACGACAGAATCCTATATGTCGATTCTGCAGGTTTTACATCCTTCTTTTTACGATCGGATTCTGTCTGCAAATGTGAGTTATTTCATGCAACGTCAAAATTAAAGGCGGGTATTATATGTACGCAGTGCCCGCCTGCAATCTCCATAATCCGGACATACTTTTTTCACCAATGCCCAAAAAGCGGCAGAATGGTTTTTTTCCAAGGTATGACATAATTCATGTAAGATGACATAATCGATCAATTTATCCGGAAGCTTCATTAGTTTAATATTCAAGCTGATATGATCATCATGAGAACAACTTCCCCAATTGGAAACATTATTCCGAAACGACAAACGATTGTACTTAAATCCATATTTTCCGGCTAACAGACGAACGCGCTCCGGCAAAAGCCGCCGGCATTCCATTCTGTATATCTCCAGTAAAAAATTTTCAACAAACTTTTTTATGCCCGCGTATTCTGTCCCCCGGGGAATCCATAAAGTTATATAATTTCCTTCTATTTTATAGGTTGGTTTTAATGTATCGGATTCAGCAACGTTCAAAACATGCAATTTCGTTTTTATTTCAGCCCCTATTTTCAAACCTAAACCTGTCTCCTGTTCATACAATTTCATCCGTTCCCTGTTTTGCAGAATCCATTCTCTCTTTTCCACAAGAAAATTCTTTAACTGCCGTTTACTGACCCCGGAAGGTACATTTACCCAGACATCCTTTCCCGGAGCTACCCGAACCGTAAAAAAACGGATATGGGCACCCCTTCTCACCTTTATTTTACCAATACCCTCTATTTCAATATATTCCATACTTAGTCCCCCTCCAAAATAAAAGAAGCCGTAAACTAATTTTCCGGCTTCCTTTAGATATCTGCATTAAAAAATCAACATTCGGAAATAAAAACCGAACTCTCGGATCATAAAGAGGGTTTATTCGGCTTTTTTCACTGTTTCACTCAGTTCGGTAAAAGCCTGGTCCACACTCTTTAATAAATCATTAAAAATAGCATTATAATAGTTTTTAATCTCCTTCTTTTCCTGATTTTTTTTGCCTGCATTAATCCTGCCTCTCAAATCATTCCGGGTAGCAATAATATTTTTAACAATTTCACTGACCTGAGGATTACTTTTACCACTTACGATACTATAATTAAAACAGTCACCTATTACCGAAAATGTCAGATAATCTACATCTTTCTTTAATCTTCTAATACTTGCCATAGCGCATTTCGTTTAAATTTTCTCAAAAGTATAAAAAGCATTTGTGGGATACAAATTTTCCTTTTAATAAATTACGAAGGTTGATTTCTTCCCTTCCGTTATACAATTATAAACTCAGCCTATTCCTTTAGAATCCGTTTTTTATTTCTACTATTTTGACACAATTAATTATTTATTTATTTTTGTTCAGTTAACTTTCTCACTACAGGAAACAGAATGCAGTATATTAGCATTTTTTCTTTTTTATAAAAATATAATCTTAAAATTAAATCCTATGAAAAAAAATCAGTTACACCTAGGGATATGGGCATTTACTATGGTTTTTCTCTATGCCTGTTCTCCCAAAGAAGTACGTCAAATCCCAATAGAGGATTTTTTTAAAAATTCTGAAAAAACCTCTTATTCTATTTCTCCGGACGGAAAGTATTTTTCATATATGGCTCCCTATCAGAGTCGTTTAAACATTTATGTTCAGGAAGTAGGGAGCGATACGGCAAAACGGATTACCCATGAAACGGAGCGGGACATTGCCGGATATTTTTGGGGAAATAATAATCGTATTCTCTATTTAAAAGATACGGGAGGAGATGAAAACTACCAACTTTTCGGTATTAACTTAGACGGAAGCGGTGCCAAAGCCTATACTGCAATACCGGGGGTACGGACGACCATTATTGATCCCCTGGAAGAGATCGATACTTTGATTATCATCGGTACAAACCAAAGGAATCCGCAAGTTTTCGATCCATACCGGTTAAATCTGGAAACCGGAGAAATGACATTACTGGCTGAAAATCCCGGAAATATTCAGGGATGGATGACAGACCACGACGGGAAATTACGGGTAGCTTATGCCATCGTAGACGGAGTCAACACCCAGATCCTGTACAGAGAAACAGAGGCTGAGCCTTTCCGTCCCGTTTTGACGACATCTTTTAAAGAACAACTGGATTTTCAGATATTCACACCGGACAATAAACAGGTATATGCAGTATCTAATCTGGGACGCGATAAAGCAGCCCTGGTAATAGTAGATCCGTCTACTTGCGAGGAAATAGAAGAACTGTATGCCAACGATCGCTATGATATCGGGGGCATAAGCTATTCCAAGGCAAAAAAGAAAATTACCAATAGCGGCTATTTAGCACATAAAGGAGTTGTACGGCATTTTTTCGACAAAGATGCAGAAACCCAATATAACAGGATAAAAGCCCAGTTGCCGGATTACGAAATTGGAACAGCTGCCAGTAATAAAGCCGAAGATATGAAAATTATCTATGCCGCAAATGACAAAACGCGGGGGAGCTATTATTTTTATGACGTAAATAAAGATCAACTGACAAAAATTGCAGACCTGGCTCCCTGGATTAATCCGGATGAAATGGCTTCTATGATTCCTATTCAATATACCAGCCGCGATGGCTTGGAAATAGAAGGATACCTAACCCTTCCGGTCGGCTATACATTAAAAAATGCCCGTAATTTACCGGTAATCGTAAATCCGCATGGGGGGCCATGGGCCAGGGATGCCTGGGGCTATAATCCGGAAGTACAGTTTCTGGCAAACCGCGGTTATGCCGTATTGCAAATGAATTTCCGCGGTTCTACCGGTTATGGACGTAAATTCACAGAATTGTCTTATAAACAATGGGGACAAACGATGCAAAACGATATTACAGACGGCGTTCAATGGTTGATTGAAAACGGTATTGCCGATCCTTCTAAAGTTGCTATTTACGGAGGCAGCTACGGAGGGTATGCGACTTTAGCCGGTGTTGCTTTTACTCCGGATTTATATGCTTGTGCCGTCGATTATGTGGGCGTATCCAATCTTTTCACATTTTTGAATACGATTCCCCCTTACTGGAAACCGATGCTGGATATGATGTATGAAATGGTAGGTCATCCGGTACAAGACAGCCTCATGCTGGCAAATGCTTCTCCTGTTTTCCATGCTGATAAAATAAAAGCTCCTTTATTTGTCGTGCAAGGTGCCAACGATCCCCGGGTGAATAAAGCAGAATCCGATCAAATGGTGGCAGCCTTAAAACAAAAGGGAGTAGAGGTCGATTATATGGTAAAAGAAAATGAAGGTCATGGATTCCACAACGAAGAAAACCGTTTCGAATTCTACCGGGCCATGGAAAAATTCTTTAATAAACACCTGAAAGAAGACAAAACGGAATAAACAGACTCTTTCATCATTCCTTACAGAATCCGGGTATTCTGTAAGGAATGAACACACACTTCGCTGAGAGAGAAACATTCCTAACTCAAAAATTATAGTTTCCTTTACCAGCGGAATATTAATACCGTCTTCCGGCAAAAATACCGGTATAATATTTGTAAGACAGCGACCCATCCTCCACTTTTTCCTCTTACTTACTTTAAATTTATGCGAACAAACCTTTAAAAACAAACCTTTCTGCCCTCCTATCCGCTTTCATTCAATAAGAAAAACAGATTAAAGTTAAAAATCACTGATTCCGCAAACTTAGTATAAGTTACAACGTTTAATCCTACGAATAAACCAATTAAACTAATACCTATTATGAAAACAATAAGAAGAATTTTGATTGTGGCGGGGATCGTTTTCACCGCGGTATTTCTTACAGCAGCCTGTAGCGATGATGACAAAAATGACCAAACGACAATTATCGGGACCTGGAATCTGGTAGAATCGAAAGCGGATGTAACTCCTGTGGCAACGGCAACTGAAACCGAAGCACAATTAGAGGCTCAAATTGCCAATTATCTCTTGATTGCTGTAAATTCACGGATTGTGATTACCAACAAATCCATCACTTTCCCCTTATCCGTAAACGGAGGTGCAACTCAATCCCAAACCTTACAGTATGTATTGAATGACGGGATCATGTCTATCTCTTCTCCGATGAGCGGAGTTCCCGATTTACTCGGTGATACCGATTTGACGGATAATGTTCTGAAAATAACTTTTGCAGGAGATTCTTATATGAAACTTTTACAAGCTTTAGCAGCACAAGATGCTACCTTCAAAGCTGTTGTTGATCAAATTGCATCAGCCAGCATATACTACCGTATGAAAAGAATTAACTAACCGAATTCAAAAATAAATACCGGGCTTATCTAAGGATCGATTTTCCGTTTTATCAAAACAGAAAATCCCAGAGATAAGCCCGGATTTATTATTTTTATATATTCAGTTGTTTAAACCATTCGTCTACCGCCTCTTCTACCGGAAACGCTTGACTGAGACAGCGAATAAAGAGACTTCCAGTACATTATTTCTCTGTAATAAATTTCTCTTCTCATTCGCTTTGAACGGAATAATGATTACAAACTTTTTTATAAAATCAAATAAACTGCAAAAAATAAAAATATCTCTTTATCCGCCATTCCTAAACTTCTTTTCCCCTTCTTCCACAATACAAGCCACTGTTGCATCTCCCGTCACATTTACGACTGTACGTAACATATCCAAAGGCCGGTCCAATCCCAAAATCAAAGCCAGTCCTTCTACCGGAATTCCTACTGAAGAAAGGACCATAACGAACATGACAATGCTCCCTCCCGGAATTCCCGGCGTACCGATAGAGGATAAAGTAGTCATGAAAACAATCACAAGCATCTGGGAAAATGTCAGATCCAATCCCATTACCTGTGCAATAAAAACAGTGGCCACCGCCTGATAACAACTTGTCCCGTCCATGTTAATCGTTACTCCCACAGGCAAAACAAAAGAGACAACCTCATTGGAAATTTTCAGTTCCTGTTCTGTCCGTTCCAGCGTCAAGGGCAGGGTAGCCGCACTCGAACTGGTAGAAAATGCTAACAGTTGCACAGGTGACATGGCCCGAAAAAATTGTTTGATTTTGACAGACGAGAATAAACGGATCAACGAGGGATAAAAAAGGAAAATCATCAATAACAAACTCAAAATCACAGTGAAAGCATACATCCCCAAAGCTGCAAAAATTTCTCCGTTGCCTGCAAAATCGACGACCAAAGAAGCCATCACCCCCAATACTCCCCAGGGAGCAAATTGCATAATATAATCGATGATTTTCAAAATAACTGCATCTGCTGCATCCAGGGCATGCATCAGCGTTTTCATTTTTTCACCTCCTACCGCTACCATAGCCATTCCGGATAACAAGGCAACAAATATAATCTGCAACATTCTTGTATTATCCGATCCTGCCTGTATCAGATTTTCAGGAACCATATCTACCAGAAAAGCCAGTGGCCCTGCATCCTGAATCTCTTCGGCTGCTTTCTTTTTCTCGTCTACAGTACGCTCATAACGTCCGCGGTATTCTTCCGCTTTTTCCCGCGGAAAGACCTTCCCGGGATCGATCATACTGACCATCAGCAAACCGACCGAAATAGCGATTACAGTCGTACCGATATAAATGGCAATTGTTTTCAGTCCCATACGGGAAAGGCGGCTGATATCCTTCAGTCCGCCCACCCCTTTGATCAGCGAAATAAAAACCAAAGGAACGGCAACAAGTTTCAGTAAACGGATGAAAATGGTTCCCCAAGGCCTAATCCAATCCGAAACGAATCCTTCAAAATGCAAGGCACAGGCTGTAAAACCCAATAGGAGGCCGATGCCCATTCCTGCCAGAATTTTTACATAAAGAGGGATTCGTTTCCACATAAACTATCTTACTGTTTTAGCTTCCAACAACATATCCAGTACGACCATGGCTGCCATGGCTTCTACGACCGGGACAGCCCTTGGGACTACACACGGGTCATGCCTGCCGTGTGCTTCAAAAGTAACCTCCTTCCCCTGCCGGTTCACGGTCTCCTGCTCCCGCATAATCGTAGCCACAGGTTTAAAAGCAACCCGGAAATAAATGTCTTCTCCGTTTGTCACTCCTCCCTGTATACCTCCGGAGCGGTTTGTTTCCGTTCTTACCTGCCCTTCCCGCATGACAAAGGGGTCGTTATGTTCACTCCCCCGCATTCCAGCAGCTGCAAAACCCGTTCCATACTCAAATCCCTTCGTTGCATTAATACTCATCACCGCCTGAGCCAAGCGTGCCTGAAAACGGTCGAACACCGGTTCCCCCAGGCCAGGCATAACTCCCCGGATCATACAGCTTACCACTCCCCCTACACTATCCCCAGCATCTTTCACCTCCCGAATCAGCCGGATCATTTGTTCAGCTGTCTGCTCATCCGGACAACGCACTATATTGGTCTCAATCTTTCCCGTATCTATCTCCCGGTAAGCGTAAGGTAAACAGACTCCTCCGACCTGAGACGTATAAGCGTAAACGCTTATGCCATATCCCGCTAACACTTGTTTTGCCACAGCACCTCCGACCACCCGGGCTATATGTTCCCTGGCCGAGGAACGCCCACCTCCCCTGTAATCCCTTATCCCGTATTTCTGCTGCCAGGAATAATCGGCATGTGAAGGACGGTAAAGCTCTTTCAGATTACTGTAATCTTTACTGTTCTGGTTCTGGTTCCAAACCGCAAAACCGATAGGCATTCCCGTAGTCTTCCCCTCAAAAATACCCGAAAATATCTCCACCTTATCCTCTTCAAAACGGGGAGTAGATACATCCGACTGTCCGGGCCTTCGCCTGTTTAGTTCCCGTTGTATATCAGATACCGACAACCCAACCCCTGCCGGACATCCGTCAATCACGCCTCCTACTGCTGTTCCGTGCGACTCTCCAAACGAACTCAACCGATAGAGTTTGCCAAATAAATTTCCTGCCATTCTATTGAAATAAAGTTTAAAAATAAAAACTTTTACCTTATAGGTCCACCGACTTCTTTACTATTTTCGGAATCTCTTTTAATAAAGACAAACAGCACCCTGAAATTATAATTAATTCCGATTGTCTACGCCCGATATAAAAATGTCCGGAAAGTCCTTCTGTCCGATTAATGGTATCACTCACCTGATTGTAGCCCGTCCGGCACCTGCCGGTATAAACTTCCCTTTCAGATTAAAAAACAAGCTGAAACCAAAGTGCTCTTCCCGGACAAATTTCCAATCAATTTCCCTTTGGAAATACTAATCAGTTTGATCACAAAAAAACTTTTCAGACATTTCTATGGATAAACTGCTTTTCTCCTTACCGATCCCTTATCAGTGGCATCCGCCGCAACCGCAGCTGTCTTCCTTAGAATCACATCCTCCCTCAGAACCGCAACCGCTGCATCCGCCGCATTTATGCGATTTAAGGGCTTCCAGTTCCTCATCCGTAGCATCCCGCACAGCCAATACTTCTCCTTTAAAATAAAGATCTTTACCGGCTAACTGATGATTAAAATCGATCCGGACATCTTCCTCTCCGATTTCGACAATTTTCCCCTCCAAATGCCTGCCGATACTGTCCATCATGGGCAGCATGTTTCCTACGTACATGTCCTTGGGATCAACTTCTTTAAATATATCTTTGGGAAGATCTACTATCATATCTTCGTTCCTTTCTCCGTAAGCCTGAGCTGCAGGTATTTTAAAATCGAATTTGTCCCCCACTTTTTTATTGAGCAGATTCATTTCAAAATACTCCAAGGTTTGTCCCTGTCCGCAAATAAATTCGAGCGGACGACCGGCATCTGCAGTTTCTATAACGCTTCCATCCGGTTCTGTTCTCAATTCATAGCTTAACGATACTACTTTATTCTTTGTAATCATTCTTCCAATTTTTAATTAATTCCAGACAAAAGTACGATAAAATAATGGAAAACGGAGAATTAAAACTGAAAATTAAGTTTCCCCTACTTTTCTAAAATCAGCTTTTCATTCAAAAAAATCTTCTGAATTCATCTTCATTTTACAAAAAAATGATACTTTCGCACTAATTTACATATTTCTGAAAATGCGTCATTACGATTATATTATTGCCGGAAGCGGATTAGCTGGCCTCTACACCGCATACCTGGCAGCAGCTTATGGGAAAGTTGCATTACTAACTAAATGTGGAATTACAGAAAGTAATTCCTATTTTGCACAGGGAGGTATTGCTGCCGTTACGGATGAAGACGATGCGCCGGCTTTACATTTCGAGGATACCATTATTGCAGGGCGCGGTCTATGCGACTACCCTTCTGTAAACATTCTGGTTAATGAAGGTCCCAGACGGATTCAGGATTTAATCAATGCCGGTATGCACTTCGATATGGAAGACGGAAGCCTGGCTCTTGGTCTGGAAGGCGGACACCATAAAAAACGGATTTTACATGCCGGAGGAGATGCCACAGGCAGAATGGTTACCAGCTTTATGATCGGAAAAGTCATCAATAATTCCAGTATCGATATTTTCGAAAACCATTCGGTTATCGGATTATTGAAAAACGAAAAACGCTGTTACGGAGTACGGTCCTGGAACCTGACAACGGAAAAAGAAGAACTCTTTCTGGGAACCAACACTTTCCTCACTTTGGGAGGAACATCTGCCATCTATAAGCGGACCACGAATCCCCATACGACTATCGGAGACGGACTGGCCCTTGCTTATAATGCCGGCTGTGAAATCGCAGACATGGAATTTATACAGTTTCATCCCTCCGCTATTTTTACACATTCGGAAGAAGCTTTCCTTATCAGCGAAGCCGTACGGGGCGAAGGGGCCCATCTTATCAACCAGAACGGAGAACGTTTTATGCCTGCCATACACGAACTGGCCGAACTGGCTCCCCGGGATATCGTAGCACAATCCATTTATCGGCAAATGCAAAAATATCAGCAGGATTTCGTTTGGCTTTCTTTAAAACATTTGAACCCGGAACTGGTAAAACACCGTTTTCCCAATATATACGAAAAATGTAAAGAACTCGGTATAGATATGTGCGACCGGATTCCGGTTGCTCCGGCTGCTCATTACACGGTGGGTGGTGTCCGGACGGATACCAACGGGCAAACAAATATCGGTCATCTTTTTGTATGCGGGGAACTTGCTTCCTCCGGTATTATGGGAGCCAACCGCTTGGCCTCCAATTCCCTGATCGAATGTTTAGTGTTCGGAAAGCGGGCCGTTGAAACAGCCAGAAAGAACGTTGAAGATACTACTATACCTGATTTTAAACCGATTTATTATTCCAACGACAACCGGGCTGAAGGTTATATACAATTAAAAAGAGAAATCTCTGCCATCATGACAGAACATGCGGGGATTATCCGGCAGGAAGAACTTTTATATCAGGGCCTTTGTAAACTGGAAGCTTTAGCAGCAAAATTGCCTCAGGAAGACAAGGAATACTATTCCCTCATCAGCCGGAATCTGATCTTAGTGGCGGAACTGATCATTCGGTCCGCTATTTACCGGAAAGAAAGCAGAGGCGGACATTACCGGGAAGATTTCCCCAAGAGTGACGAAGCTTATCTGTATCACATCGTACAGCAAAAAGGAAAAGCAATTCAAAAAATTCCGGTAAACAATAAACTGAAATAATCCATTTGAAAAGCCAGAACGAAAGGTATTATTAAATTTTTAAAGAATACATCCGAAAAGTCAGCAGGGGAAGTGTTGCCAAACCTCTAAAAAATATGTCCGAAAAGACAATACGATAAGACAGAATATAATTTTTACAAATCAACTGTAAGGTCCTATGGAAAACGATAAATTAATAGATCAACTGATCGACCTCGCTATAGAAGAAGATATTGCCGGTGGTGATATAACGACAAACTCTATCATTCCGGCTCATTCCCGGGCTATTGCCGAAATGAAAATGAAAGCGGATGGTGTTATTTCCGGTCTGAAGGTCATCCGCCGGGTATACGAACGTTTCGAAAAAGATATCGTCTGGACTCCGCTCGTAAAAGACGGGGAGACTGTCCGGAAAGGTGATATTATCCTACGCATTGAGGCCAGTTACCGTTGTCTCCTTTTAGGGGAAAGACTTTCCCTGAACATTTTACAGCGTATGAGTGGCATTGCTACAGAAACAGCTAAATATGTCAGGGAACTGGCCGGGACGCCTACCCAGTTATTGGATACGCGTAAAACGGCACCGGGCTTACGGGTACTGGACAAAATGGCTGTAAAAGACGGGGGAGGAACAAATCATCGCATGGGATTGTACGACATGGTGATGATCAAAGACAATCACATCAAAGTAGCCGGCAGCATCACCCGTGCTGTTGAAGCCGTAAAAGCCCATATTCCCGGTGGCATCAAAATTGAGGTGGAAACGACTCATCCGGATGAAGTAAAAGAAGCCCTGGAAGCCAAAGCAGACATTATCATGCTGGATAATATGGACAATGCCGCTATGGCTGAAGCCGTAAAATTCATCGGCGGGCGGGCTAAAACAGAAGCTTCCGGAAATATGAATATTTCCCGCCTGAAAGAAGTAGCTGCAACCGGAGTCGATTTTATCAGTGTCGGAGCACTGACCCACTCTGTGAAAGCTCTCGATATCAGCATGAATATCAAAGCATAAATAAGACCCTAATTTCATTTGAATAACAGAAAATATACTGGAAAATGCCTGCCTGTCAACCCTGTTGATGTGCGGGCATTTATACTGTTCAAAAACGGCAAACAGTCCTACCAATTTCGTCATCCGGCAAAACATCAATCCCCTATTAAAAGAAGTATCCAACTTTAAACTTTGAACCCGGAAGTGTTTAAACTTTTTCAACACTTAAACATTTGAACATTCAAACTTTTTCTTTTCTTTTATCTTTGTTATCTTTGAAGCCGAAAATCAAAAAGCTATGACTCATACGGAGATAACTGACAGGATCAAACAACTGAAAAAAGAAAAAAATGCCGTTATTTTAGCCCATTATTATACCCGGCCGGAAGTTCAGGATATTGCTGATTATCTGGGTGATTCCCTGGGTTTATCGCAAGAAGCGGGAAAAACGGAAGCGGATATCATTGTATTTTGCGGAGTACATTTCATGGCTGAAACAGCTTCTATCATATCTCCTGATAAAAAAGTACTTATCCCGGCCCGGCATGCCGGTTGTTCGCTGGCCGAAAGCCTGAGCGGATATGAATTAAAGGAGTGGAAAAAAGCCAATCCCGACGGAATTGTTGTCAGTTATGTCAACACTACAGCCGAAGTGAAAGCCTGGACAGACATCTGTTGTACTTCCGCCAATGCATTGAAAGTTGTAGAAAGTTTGCCGGAAAACCGGAAAATTCTCTTTGTTCCGGACAAAAATCTGGGGGCCTGGATACAGAAAAAAACGGGCCGTCAACTGGAACTATGGCAGGGAGACTGTTGTGTACACGAACGGATAACTTCGGAAATGATCCTCCTGAAAAGCCGGGAATATCCGGAAGCTGACATTCTGATTCATCCGGAATCACAATGTTCACACGAGGACGTAATCCTGAATTTACCGCAGGCTTATATGTATTCCACAGCCGGAATGATTAAGCATGCTTTAAATTCTTCCAAAAAACAGTTTATCATCGCAACGGAAATCGAAACCATACATAAACTGAAAAAAGACAATCCTGCCAAAGAGTTTATTCCGATTCATCCCCAAACGATATGCGGGCAAATGAAAAAAGTAACTCTGGCAAACGTGTTGGAAGCATTGGAGAAAGAACAATATGAAGTAAAAGTTCCCGAAGATATCCGGGAAAAAGCCAAACTTCCGATAGAAAGAATGTTGAAAATCAATTAAATTAATCATATGAATATCTCATTAAACTGGCTGAAAGACTATCTGAAAACGGATCTGGATGTAAAAGAAATTTGTAATATTCTGACCAGTATCGGTCTGGAAGTTGCCGGATATGAAAAAATCGAATCCATTAAAGGAGGATTAAAAGGATTAGTCATCGGAGAAGTAAAAACTTGTGAACCTCATCCTGACTCCGACCATTTACATATCACAACCGTCGATTTGGGGGACGGGCGGCTAAGGCCGATTGTCTGCGGGGCACCCAATGTAGCTGCCGGACAAAAAGTTGTAGTTGCAACCATTGGTACCACTCTCTATGACGGAGACAAAGAATTTATCATTAAAAAATCGAAAATACGGGGTCAGGAATCGGAAGGAATGATTTGTGCCGAAGATGAAATCGGAATCGGGAACGATCATGCCGGTATTATTGTATTACCGCCCGAAGCAAAAGTGGGGACCCCGGCTGCCGAATATTATGGTATCACAGCAGACTATGTGATTGAAATCGACATTACCCCCAACCGGGCGGACGGAGCTTCGCATTTAGGAGTAGCCCGTGATCTGGCAGCTTATCTGCAACAAAAACAATCTATATCCTATACCCTTCCTGCTGTGGATAATTTTGCTGCCGACAGTAATACGGCAGGCCTCACTATCGAAGTACAACGTCCGGAAGCCTGTATACGGTATGCGGGTATATGTATTGAAGGAGTTGAAGTAAAAGAATCTCCGGAATGGCTAAGAACCCGTTTAAAAGCAATCGGACTGAACCCGATCAATAATATTGTGGACATTACCAATTTTATTCTCTTCGAACTGGGTCAGCCCCTTCATTCTTTTGACAAAGATAAAATAAAAGGAAATAAAGTGGTCGTCCGCAGTTTTCCCACAGGTACAAAATTTGTCACACTGGACGGGACAGAAAGGGAATTGCACCAAGACGACCTTATGGTTTGCAATGCTGAAGAGCCTATGTGTATTGCAGGGGTATTCGGTGGTTTGGAAAGCGGTATTACTTCCCAAACCCAAAATGTATTTCTGGAAAGTGCCTGTTTCGATCCCGTATTTGTACGGAAAACAGCCCGGCGGCACGGCCTGAACACAGACGCCTCTTTCCGCTTTGAGAGAGGAACAGATCCCAACATCGTCGTTTATGCCCTGAAAAGAGCAGCCCTCTTGATCAAAGAATTGGCAGGAGGCCGGATAACTTCCGAAATCATTGACATATATCCCCAACCGGTTAAAGATTTTGAAGTGGAGATAAAATATGCACATGTCGACCGGCTGATCGGGAAAAAAATCGGGAAAGAAAATATCTGTAAAATACTGAAGGCCCTGGAAATAAAAATTGTACAGGAAACAGAAGAAGGCTTACTATTGCATATACCACCCTATCGGGTAGATGTCCGGCGGGAAGCCGATGTAATTGAAGACATCCTCCGGATCTACGGTTTCAATAATATTGAAGTACCGGCAAAAGTAAACTCTACCCTAAGTTACACACAAAAGCCGGATGATTACCGCCTGAAAAATATCATCGGGGACCTGTTAGCCGCTAACGGCTTCAACGAGATCATGAATAATTCCCTGACAAAAGCTTCCTATTTTGAAAAGTTAAATACTTACCAACCGGAAAATACAGTCCTCCTCTTCAATCCGTTGAGTTCGGACCTGAATGCCATGCGACAGAGCCTGCTGTTCGGCGGATTGGAAACCGTCGCATACAACATCAACCGGAAAAATGAAAATCTCAAATTATTTGAATTCGGAAAAGTTTATACTTTTCATAAAAAAGAGGGAGAAAATCCGCTTAAACAATACCGGGAAGAAAACAAACTGGCTTTATTCGTAACCGGTAGCAAAAATCCCCTTTCCTGGAATACCCAGGAAAGCAGAAGTGATTTTTACACCCTAAAGGCTTACGGAGAAACAATCCTGAAACGTCTGGGATTCCCGATGGATCACCTGAATACGGAAGAAAATACCTGGGATATTTTTAAAGAAGGTTTAAATTATACACAAAACGGCCAGCTTTTAATGAGCATAGGAAGGATCAGTCATAAAATAGTAAAGGCTATGGATATCGGTCAGGAGGTGTATTATGCTGAATTTGCTTGGGAAAATATAGTGAAAGCCTTGAAAAACCATACCATTCATTTTACTCCTATGCCTAAGTTCCCTTCTGTAAAGCGGGACCTGGCATTGTTACTGGATAAAAAAGTAACCTTTAAGGAAGTAAAAGAAATTGCATGGCGTACAGAAAAAAGCTTATTGAAAAATGTAAATCTGTTCGATGTGTACGAGGGAGAAAAACTAGGTAAGGATAAAAAATCCTACGCGATTAGTTTTACCCTGCAAGACGAAGAAAAAACATTGACTGACAAACAGATAGACAAGATTATGAACAAGCTGATCGGGGCTTATAAACACCTCTTAGGGGCAGAAATCCGTTAATCTTTTGTATCTGTAAAATTGTCCGAAAAATCTGTTTTTAAAAGATAAAGCGTTAGTAAAGCCAGACGGGGTCAGGCAACCGATAAGGTGCAGACAAACTTCCTCGTCTGGTTTTTCTTTCTGGAAAGCCCAAACCGGTAAATTTTAATTATCTGTTTCACGTTATAATCCCGCTAAATGTCTCCGGGACTTACTCCGAAGATATTTTTGCATTTAAACAAACCTTCCCGTATTTCAGGCTTTAAGGATATAGCCCTTCTTTTTCAGGGAGAGGATCGATATTAAATTATCCGGTTTCAATACTTGACGCAGGTAGGTTATCTGGACATTAAGAGAGAGGGAATTGGAATAACTGCTGTGCCCCCAAACCTTATCGAGTATATACTCCCGCTCTGCAACGGAATTGAGCCGCTCAGCCAATATTTTCAGTATATCCGACTGCCTGACGGATATCGTTTGAGATTTTCCGTTAAAATTTATGCTGCAGAGAGAAGGATTGAAAACAGTCTTTCCCAGTTGGTAAATTGTTTCCTCCTGATCCGTTAATCCTTCGAATCTTTCTTTGATTTTGGCTGTCAATTCCTCGGGATAAAAAGGTTTAGGAATATAATCGTTCCCTTTCAGACGAAAACCTTTCAGGCGGTCCGATTTTTCGGTTCTGTCTGTCAGAAAAAATATAAGCACCCGTTTATCGCTTTCGCGAATCTTCCGTGCCAGTTCGAACCCGTCCATTTCGGGCATATTAATATCCAGTAAAACCAAATCCGGTTTTACGGAAGGAAATAATTCCCAGGCTACTTTCCCATTGTGAGCGTATATTACCTGATAGGATTCTTCTTCCAAAAACCGTTTTAAAAACATAGAATTCTGCAGATCATCATCTACCAGTAAAATTTTTTTCCCGTTCATTGCTTTTTGGGTATTTCAATAATAAACTGACTTCCTTCGCCCCACTTACTTTTCACGGATATTTTCCCCTTATGAGCCGTAACCAATAATTTGACATAACACAATCCCAAGCCCATTCCCGGAATATTTTTATCCGTAATACACGAACTCCGGAAATATTTGTCAAAAACATAACCGCATTCTGCCGAAGGAATTCCGGTGCCGTTATCTTCAACCGTTATTCTATAGTGATCTCCGGCCGATTCACAACTGATATGAATGAAAGTTTCGCCTTCCGAATATTTGACAGCATTTTCGAGTAAATTGCATATAATATTGAACAGGTGCATTTTATCCGCCATAATTTCAGTATTACTGTCATTAAAAGAAGTGCTCACATTTATTTTCCGATCTGCCGGCAGGTTTTGTTTATCCATACATTCAGCTATAAGTTCTTTGAGCTGAAACACAGATAAATTCAAGGGAATTTCTTCCCTGTTCCCATAGGTTAAATCCCTTAGTTTGGAGAAATAGGAAGAAAGATTGTCCAGTTCATTTTGTGAACTGCGGAGAATATCCTCTTTCATCTGTTTATCCAGCATCATTCTGTCGTTCTTCATAAAAGAAATACACAATTTAAGCGTAGCAACCGGCCTTTTAAGCTCGTGTATCATTGTTTTGATAAAGTCTTTTCTCAATTCTTCAATTTTGCGTTGCTTGAAAATAGTTCTCATTTGGTATATCAAACAAAACAGGAGCAAAAATGAAAGCATTACGGAACCGAAAAAAGATCCGAGCATTCTTTCCAATATGGGATACATCCCTGATTTATAAGTTACCCTTACTTGTTCCTTTCCCAAAATATCGAATGGATAGACGATTTCCAACGTAGGCTTCCAGACAGAGTTACCGATTAATTTCTGCGGTCTCCAAAGCATGGTATCTGCCTTTTCGGTTTTTACAGACAAAGCCTTTATTCCTTGTTCCTGAAGCAATGAATCAAGCCGCAGGATACTGAAAGGAGATAATTTGTTTATCTGAAATCTTTCCAAGGCATCGTATATACCGAACTCCCCCTGAGAAGTAGTCACATGGAACCGGTAAGCTTCCACTCCCTTACCCGTCGCGGACAATGAGTCCATTTCTGCTACAGCAATAGATTTCACAGACTTAACTTTGTTTTTGTCGATTATATACACATAGAGGGTCCAATCGATTTCGGAACCTGAAAGAAGCGGATCCTGTTTCACCTTCATTTCCCACCGATTCAGTGAATAGAATTCCTTATTTTGTAATTCTTTTCTTTGAACTTTATCCTTTATACATATATCCACTGTTTTTTGAAACAATTCTTCTTCATGCAATCCCAAGGTATATATATATTGGTTCGTCAGCCAAAATCCCTGCAGGACCGCCAGGGCAATCAATGCAGCAATTGTAAGCCAACGGATTATCTGAATGCGTTTTTCCATTTTTACTTTTACTTGTAGCGAAGGTATGAAATTCCATTCTCATAGCATATAAATAGGGAACAAAAGTTCCCTGCCGTAATAATTCAATAATAATTCCGGAATGATTCAATAAGGATCCCCCAAAAACAGGGAGATTTTAACCCTTATCTTTGTCTGCAGAATTAAAAAGGAAAATGATATGAAGAAATTAAATGTATTCTTTGGATTAGTATTACTGACTTATGCCGTTTGTGGGCAGGAATCCGCATGCAAAGAAACAATACAGGAAAGCCTGCAAAAAGCAGCCGAAATTCTCAATAATCCCGAATCCCGACGTTTATGGAATGTCTCATTAAATGCGCCTGTCCTCATTATTAACCCTTCAGAGAATAAAATGTATTTTACTGCTATTGAGAATGGGAAAGTCTCTCCCTTTAAAGCAGAAGAATGGAATAACAAAGTTCCCCCGGCAAACAGTTTTTTTGACTATGCGGGTAAAAGATATGTCACGATTATTTATGCAGCATTGAGGAATGCCCCCTGTGAGCAGCGGATAAATCTGTTATGTCATGAGATATTTCATACCTATCAGAAAAGTTTAGGTATTGAAAACCAATCCTCTGTCAACCGCCACATGGACGAAGTTCAGGGACGAACCTTGCTTCAAATGGAAATGAAAGCATTACAGCAGGCTTTAAGCGGCGATTCCGGCAGTTTACGGGATGCATTGTATATACGTACTTACAGGCAAAGTATATATCCGGACAATAACGAGGATTTATATGAACTGAACGAGGGTCTGGCCGAATATACCGGAGTGAAATTATCCATGAAGGACGCAGGGGAATACATAAAAAACAGGCTGAATTATGATATTACGAAGGGATATACGAATGCTTTCGGATATTTTACCGGATCTGCTTATGCGATTCTCCTGGATACAATATATCCCCAATGGCGGTATGACAAAGATTTAACCAAAGGCCTGATTTATCTCATCAAGAAAGAAAAACCTGAATACAGAATTGCAATAGAGAAAAAGGAACTGGATAAATTATTTGCGAAATATGAGTATGCCCTCCGCCTGAAAAAAGAAAAAGAAGAACTTGATTCTTTCGGGGATATGGAAAGATTCAGGGAATTACTTAAACCGTCAACCTCCAAACTTTGTTTACCCAACCAACGGCTAAGTTTTACCTATAATCCAAACGACAGGGTGATTACCTTGGACGATGCCGTATTGCTGCGTAATATGACTATCAGGGGGGACTGGGGACAATTAACCGTTAAAAGCGGCCTTATCCGTAAGAACAATTGGTCGGCGTTTTATCTTCTTCCCCCCTCCACTGTCAGTTCAGAAGCCGTTTCAGGAGATGATTATGAAATCAAACTCAATCCAGGCTGGAAAGTAAAAGCAGTAAATGGACTCTTTAGGATAGGGAAAGAATAGCCGTATAACGGTTTGACATACCAAACCGTTATTTTTATATATCCTTTACTGTTTTCCTTATTTCGCTTTTCAATTTTTTTTATCTTTGTAAAGAGGGTTTATCCGTAACACTTACCTCTCTAAAGCGTAAATATATGGAAGCAGAAAACGATATGAATACACTCCGGACAAAGACAAAATATAAGTTAGGACTTGCATTAAGTGGCGGCGGGGCCAGGGGATTCGCCCATTTAGGGGTAATACAAGCCATGAATGAATACGGCATTCAACCCGACATTATCTCCGGAACAAGCGCAGGTGCTTTGGTTGGGGCTATGATTGCAGCGGGAAAAACTCCGGAAGAATGCCTGGAATTTTTTAATCATACCAAAGTCCTCAATTTTGCCCGTTTTACCATGTCGAAGATGGGACTAATGTCGATGTGCGGTATGGAAGAAAAATTAAAAAAGTTTCTGCGAATTCAAACGTTTGACGAATTAGCCACCCCCTTAGTCGTAACAGCCAGTGATATCACGAATTCTGTATCGGTACATTTTAACGCAGGAGAACTGATCCCTTGTGTAATGGCTTCCTGTTCAATCCCGGTGATCTTTATTCCGGTCGAAATCAACGGCCTTATCTATGTGGACGGAGGACTATTCATGAACCTGCCGGTCCGGCCGATACGGGACATTTGCGAAAAGGTCATTGCTGTAGAAATCAATTCTATCGATTCCCGGGAAAAGGTCAGTAATATGATACATATGGCCGAACGTTCTTTCCATCTGGGACTGGCCTCCAACAGCCGTATTGATAAAAAATTATCCGATATTTTTATTTCTCCGGAAAATATGATCAAATACGGAATGTTCGATTTAAACCATACCCGGGAAATCTTTGAAGTAGGTTATAAAAAAGCCAAAGAAGTCCTGAAGGATTTTAATAAAGTGATCAGTAATCCGGTAGCAGTAGCCAATTAAAAACGAACTCCTATTTTTCTCCGTAGAGGGATTTATCCCCGTGTTCGTCACAGCATCCGACAAAAGTCTGGAAAAACCAGGGAGTCGTTTCATTTATTTTTTGGATGACCTGTTCAAGCGGAAGGTTCATTTGTCCTCCGGCAGCATTTAAATGCCCGCCTCCGTTAAAGAATGCTTTAGCCCATTCATTAACCGGGATGGCCCCTTTTGAACGGAAAGACAATTTTATTCTTTCTTTTCGCTGGGTAATCTGAATAGAAACACAGACATTTTCGACAGAAAGCGGAATATTTACTAAGCCCTCCAGATCCCCTTCTTTATAATTATACTTTTCCAGTTCTTCCAGGGTTATCGGAATTAAAGCCAGGGGAAAATCCGGATTTACCGTCAGCTTATTCAATAAAGCATGTCCGATAAGCCGTAAACGCGTCAATTTATTCATTTGGTACAAATAATGATGTACCAATTCCTTGTCCAAGCCTGATTCCAATAAATCAGCAATGACCCGGTAGGTTTGCGGACGGGATGAATTATGGCTTAATCCGCCGGTATCGGTATTAATACCGGTATATAAAGCATTCGCAATGTCCGGATCTATCATTTTCCTGCCCCATATTCCGGAAATAACCGTATACAACAGTTCGCAGGTCGAAGATACCCGTATGTCGGAAATGACATATTCCGCTTCCTCCGGATCCGGATGATGGTCAATAATCACCCTGTCCCCTTGAAAAGCCGAAACAAAAGGTTCTAAATCCCCTTCCCTTTTAATGGTATTGTGGTCCAGCATAAAAAGCAAATCTGCCCCCGCAAGCAACCGTTTACATACATGAGGTTTATCCTGAAAAGAAACAGAAGAAGGAATATTCTTCAACCAACGCAGGTATTCCGGAAAATAATCGCAGGTCAGGATATGAGCTGTAATTCCCGCTTTTGTCAAAGCTGTATAAAAAGCTGAACAAGCCCCCACCGCATCCCCGTCAGGAGATATGTGCGGAATAATGACAGCCTTCAGATTTTGACCCGACAACCGTTGTTTTAATCGTTCTACTTCCTTATAAATCTGCTCCATATATTACCGGAATAACATTCTGTAACCAATATTCATCAAATGTGCAAAGATAGAATTATTTACCTGACTTCCGGTTTGGTGTATTTATTTTTCCTAACAATTTTTCATTCTTCTCTGTTTTCCAGTCAACGAATATTTGTCAGGTGACTCATCGGGAAAGACAACCGCAACACTAAAAAATGTATTTCCCCTCTCCTTCCTTTTGCTATTCACCTCCCAGGGTCCCGATAAGATTAACACTAGCTGCTTTCCAACTTTGATAGCTGACGGTCAAAATCGTTATCAAAACGGTGGCGGCTCCCGCTAACAGAAATACCCACCAATAGACAGGTGTGCGGTAAGCAAATTCAGATAACCATTCCCGCACAACATTCCGTTCCGGATAACAGACTCTGTCTCTATATCCGGAATAAACCACGTTGAACATTTACTGCTCTCCTTTCCCCACCGTCCCCGTTCCGTTACCGCTCTTTCCATACACTGGCACAGCTTTAAACTTCCCTACCTATTCGCCAGATTGAAATAAAAAAGCTCCTTCCCAGGAGCTTTTTCCACATTAATCTCTCTTCTTCATTCCGGTAAAATTCCCGTTTTGAACACTTTATTGAAATTTTTCTGGTAATAACAGCACTTAGGACGAATTATATCCCCGCAGTTTTTTTCAAACCCGTTCCCGCTGTAAGCTCCTCTTCTTGCTTTTTATCCCCTTTCCCCAAATACAACCGGAAACCGCCTACAATTCGTTTTATCCTCCCTCCTATACCTTCTTTCGGGGCCACAGGAAACTGCCACAAAAAAACGGCATTATCCTTCCGCTTCCTTCGCTCAGGCAACTCCCTTCTTTTTCCAGAGACAAACCAGTTCCATCCCCTCTCTCCATTTCTCCTGAAACGTAGCCAAAACCGGAGAATTCCAATAGGTCTTCCGGGGATCATCCAGCAAAGCAGTGACAGCACAATTCAAAAGATCTACTGCTCCCTGTTTCATTGCATATTCACAATTTCCGAAATTTCCCGATTGCTCCAATATAAAAACAGCATAACGTCCCATTTCAATGGCTTTTAAATCCGGACGTCTTGTCTTCTCAATGGAATCCCGGTACATTTGACAAATTTCTTCTAAAGATTTCCCGAAAATCACAACCCTTTCCTGAAAAGTAAAAGCAACCAAAGCATAATCTTTTTTTTTCATCTTTCTGATTTTTAATGTTAAACACTGATTTAAAAACAATATGTCAAAGGACACCTTCAGGCATAATTCCCCTTTTAGGGAATTTTCCCGGTTTTTAATCAGCTTCAAAAGTTTAACACCCTCAGAATAATCCGTTCCCCTCTGAAAGAACAAAAATCTCCTTCCTATCCAAAGAATATAGAAACATGTGTATAAGATTTATAAAAAGGATTGATGCATCAAAGATAGACATTTTTTAAATTACTTTCAATGATAAAAAAATTAATTTTAAGCCCTCTCTCTTTACATTTTCCCGATAGAGACAAATCCGGATCTTCATTTCCGGTAAAATATTAATTTACATAAAGGGTACTTTAGAACTATAAAAGGAATACAAACCCGGAATAAACGAAAAGATGTCAATATTGAAAAAACCAGCAAAAAAGAAAACCAGCCATTTATACATAAATGACCGGTTTAAACAGATTAAGATATACTTTCCCGGTTGGTCGGGGACCCCGTTTATTCCCACTCGATTGTGGCGGGGGGTTTAGAACTGATGTCATAGACAACGCGGTTGATTCCTTTGACATTATTGATGATGCGGTTGGAAACCCTCGCCAGAAAATCATAAGGCAAATGACACCAATCGGCTGTCATCCCGTCTGTAGATTCGACTGCCCGCAAAGCGACAACACTTTCATAGGTACGTTCATCTCCCATAACCCCTACACTCTGCACCGGCAATAACATCACTCCGGCTTGCCATACCTTGTTATACAATCCCTCTTCCTGTAGCATGGAGATAAAAATATAATCCGCTTCCTGCAGCAATCTCACTTTTTCCCGGGTAATCTCTCCCAGGATACGAATAGCGAGTCCCGGTCCGGGAAAGGGATGCCTTTGCAAAAATTTATCCGCCAAACCTAAACTTTTTCCCACCCTTCTCACCTCATCTTTAAAAAGCAAACGCAAAGGTTCCACCAGTTTTAACTTCATATAATCCGGCAAACCGCCGACATTGTGATGCGATTTTATCGTCTGGGAGGGTCCGTTGACGGAAAGGGATTCAATGACATCCGGATAAATAGTTCCCTGCCCCAGCCACTTTGCATCTTTTATTTTAGAGGCTTCTTTGTCAAATACATCGATAAATGTGCTTCCGATGATTTTCCGTTTCTTTTCCGGTTCCTTTACTCCTGCCAAACGATCCAAAAACAAATCTCCGGCTTCAGCCCCAACGACATTCAGTCCCAGCTCTTTATAATTTTCCAGCACATTTTTGAATTCCTCTTTCCGCAGTAAACCGTTATCCACAAAAATACAGGTCAGGTTTTTCCCAATGGCCCTATGCAGCAACATGGCTGCCACTGTAGAATCAACGCCTCCCGACAATCCTAAAATCACCCGGTCGGTGCCCAGTTTTTCCCTCAATTCTTTCACTGTCGTTTCTACAAAAGAATCGGAGGTCCAGTCTTGTGAACAACCGCATATATTGACGACAAAATTCCGCAACAACCACTTTCCTTCCGTACTGTGGTATACTTCCGGATGAAACTGTATCCCGTACGTCACCTCATTCTTTATTTTAAAAGCTGCATTTTTGACGTCGGATGTACTGGCAATCACCTGACAATCAGCCGGCAATTTTTCAATTGTATCCCCATGCGACATCCATACCTGAGAATTATCGCTGATTCCGTTAAATAATAAGCTCTCTTTATCGATATAAGCCAGATTCGCCCTTCCGTATTCCCGTTTATTGCAAGCCTTCACTTCCCCACCAAAATGATGAGCCAGATACTGAGCCCCGAAGCATACTCCCAATAAAGGCAATTTTCCTTTTATACCATTCAAATCCGGCAGAGGTGCCTTTTTATCCCTGACAGAAAAAGGACTTCCCGAAAGGATTACCCCCTTTACGGACTCCTCCAAAGCGGGATAACGATTGTAAGGATAAATCTCGCAATAAACATTCAGTTCCCGTATTCTGCGCGCAATTAACTGGGTATATTGCGAACCGAAATCCAATATCAATATTTTTTCCTGCATCTTATTTAGATATTATAAATAGCTGATTTGTATTCTCAAATAATTTAATTTTCCAGGATATCGGCCGGATTGCTCATATCCATTTCTATTTCTCTCTTCTGTATGAAAAGACAAAGATAACTTTTTAAGGGAAAAAGTAAAAAGTTGAAAGTACAAATTCGTTACAATTATGCCTTGGAATGGTTTTAAATTGTAAGTGAAAGGTCATTTTATACAATATACTGTAAAACAAATTGTTAAACTTTGCAATCCCGCTTTTTATAACACAGGAATATGTTAATTTTGAGATCAAAATACGGATAAAGATATGCATTCCAACACAAGAGACAGTTTTAAATCGAAATTCGGTGCCATTGCCGCTTTAGCGGGTTCTGCCGTCGGCTTAGGAAATATATGGAAATTCCCCTACGAGGCCGGCAGTAACGGAGGAGGGGCATTTCTGATTGTATACGTATTCTTTACGCTGCTTATCGGTTTCCCGGTCATGCTGGCAGAGTTTTCTCTGGGACGCAGATCCCAGCGGAATGCATTCGGTACATTTCAAACCTTGGCTCCTAAAACCAGGTGGTTTCTGTTCGGGATATTATCTATTCTTGCCGCATCTTTAATCCTGTCCTTCTATGGGACAGTATCCGGCTGGACATTGGAATATGTATGGCTATCCCTGAGCAATGCTTTTAAAGGACAAAGCGCCGAAGATATAAATACGATCTTCAATAATTTTATTTCTCATCCGTATAAAGCCGTTCTCTGGCAAACGGGGTTTATGTTACTGACAGGAGCAATTGTAATGGCAGGTATACAAAAAGGCATTGAGCGTTACACTAAAATTATGATGCCTTTATTATTTGTCATCATCATAGCTTTGAGTATCAGTGCCTGTACGCTCAGTGGTTCCGGCAAAGGACTGGAATTTTTATTCTTTCCGAAATTTTCTGAATTGACGGCAGACGGTATTCTATCCGCATTAGGACAGGCATTCTTTTCCCTTTCCGTAGGCATGGGGATACTCCTCACTTATGCTTCTTATATTCCCAAAAGTGATAATCTGACCGGAATATCACTAAAAGTAATCTTTACCGACACTTTAGTCGCCATATTGGCAGGAATAGCTATTCTACCTGCAGTTTTTTCCTTCAATATCGACCCGCAGGCAGGCCCGGGCCTGGTATTTATAACCCTTCCGAAAGTTTTCCAGAGTCTGCCAGCCGGACAGGTATGGGCCATTCTCTTTTTTATTCTCCTGACGTTTGCCGCTCTGACCTCTGCCATCTCCCTGCTGGAAGTTCCGGTTGCCTACCTCGTGGAAGAAAAAAAAATACAGCGCCCTTTAGCCTCTTTAATAGCCACCTTAGGGATCACATTTTTAGGGAGTTTTAATACCTTATCTTTCGGTCCTTTACGGGATATTCAAATTTTCGGGATGTCTTTTTTCGAAGCCTGCGATTTTCTCTGTTCCAATATTCTCTTACCCGCAGGAGGTATTCTAATCTGTATCTTTGCCGGTTGGTATCTCAATAAAGCCATTCTTTACAGTGAAATCAGTAATAACGGCAGTTTGAAAATCCATTTTTTCAAACTCTATGTCTTTATCCTTCGTTATATAGCCCCCCTGTGTATTTTACTGATTCTTTTAAATGTTCTGGGTATCCTGAAATAAAACATTTAACTGTTTAAACGTAGAAATGTGCAAATGTAAAAGTGTTTAAAAGCCGGATAAGGAAGCGGACAGTCAGATACAGGAAATATTTCTTCAGGAAAAGAAAATAAAAATAATACTATAATTTTTCTTGCCTATTTAAACTTTCGAACACTTAAACATTTGAACCCTTCATAAGACCCTTATTTTAAAAGTTTATTTTTCGGCTTTCCCTTGGGTTTTACCCCCGCATTTTCTTTCAATTCTTCTTTCAGGAATTTTCCGGTCTCCGATTCTTTGACTTCAGCTACTTCTTCAGGAGTACCTGTCGCTACAATCCGTCCTCCTTCTTTACCACCTCCGGGTCCCATATCAATCAAATAATCAGCTACTTTAATCACATCCAGATTGTGCTCAATGATAATTACCGAATTTCCTTTATTTACCAATTTCTGTATTACTTCCAGCAATATGTGGATATCCTCAAAATGCAATCCGGTAGTCGGCTCGTCCAGGATATACAAAGTTTTTCCGGTATCTTTCTTCGAAAGTTCAGTCGCCAGTTTGATCCGTTGGGATTCCCCTCCGCTGAGCGTAGTGCACTGCTGTCCCAATTTAATATAACCCAGTCCCACATCCTGCAAAACTTTCAGTTTCTGCTGAAGATAGGAAACATTCTCAAAAAATTCGACAGCCTGGTTAATTGTCATATTTAAGACGTCCCCTATAGATTTACCTTTATAGCGTATTTCCAGGGTTTCTTTGTTATAGCGTTTTCCGTCACAGGCTTCACAATGTACATAGACATCGGGTAAAAAATTCATCTCAATGGTCTTCACACCTGCCCCCTTACACTCCTCACAACGTCCTCCGGGAATATTGAAAGAAAAGCGTCCCGCAGAATATCCTCTGATCTGGGATTCCGGTAACTTTTCAAAAATTTTCCGGATATCGGAAAAAATACCGGTATAAGTAGCCGGATTAGAACGGGGAGTACGTCCCAAAGGACTTTGATCGACGACAACCACCTTGTCAATATGTTCCACACCCGCTATCGATTTATAGGGCAAAGGAGTTACGACTGCCCTGTAAAACTTCTCACTCAGGATCGGATGCAAAGTTCCGTTAATCAATGAAGATTTTCCACTTCCGCTCACGCCGGTTACGCAGACCAGCATTCCTAAGGGAATGTTTACATCCACTTCTTTCAGATTATTTCCGCTACACCCTTTTAAGGTCAAAAATTTCCCATTTCCCTCCCGTCTTTCGTCAGGAATCCGGATTTCCTTCTGTCCGTTTAAATATTGGGCTGTCAGACTGTTACTCTTCCGGATTTCCTCAATCGGACCGGCTGCCATAACTTCTCCCCCCTTCCGGCCGGCCTTGGGCCCCATATCCACAATATAATCTGCATTCTCCATCATCTCCTTATCGTGCTCCACGACAATGACGGAATTTCCCGCATCCCTCAATTGCTGTAAAGACCGGATTAACTTCCGGTTATCTTTCTGATGTAATCCGATACTGGGCTCATCTAAAATATACAATACATTTACCAGTTGCGAACCGATTTGAGTAGCCAGCCTTATCCGCTGAGATTCTCCTCCGCTGAGCGTCATCGACTGACGGTCGAGGGAAAGATATTCCAACCCTACATCCAGTAAAAACTTCAGACGGGTACGTATTTCTTTAAATATTTCCCCGGCAATTTGTCGTTGCTTCTCTTCCAGCCGGGACTCCGTCGTACAAACCCAGTCGTATAAATCTGTCAGTTCCATCTGGGCCAGCTCTGCTATATTTTTTCCGGCAATCCGGAAATGCAGAGAAGCCTGATTTAACCTCTGTCCCTGGCAGGCATCACATTTCACAACCGAGATAAATTGCTCAGCCCACTTGTTCGCTTTTTTAGAAGTACTGTTCTCCTCCTGCAAGGTAATGTATTTAATAATTCCCTCAAAAGTATACAAAGAATTCGAAAGGACTCCCAGCTCTTTATTTTCCAAACGGATTTGCCCGGGATATCCGTAAAGTATATCCGTCAGGGCTTCTTCAGGTAAATCCTGGATACGGGTATGCAAATTCGCTCCGTGCTTTTTTAAAACAGTATCAATTTGCCAAAATAAAATACTATTCTTGTACTTTCCCAAAGGTAAAATTCCTCCCTGATAAATAGACAAAGATTTATCAGGCACGATTTTTTCCATATCGACGGCCGTTACATACCCTAAGCCTTTGCACTTCGGGCAAGCCCCATGAGGCGAGTTAAAAGAAAAAGAATGAGGAGCAGGTTCCTTATAAGAAATCCCCGTATCCGGACACATTAACCGCCGGCTATAATATTTAATATCGTCACTTTCATAATCCTTGATAGTGAGTACTCCTTCCCCGTATTTCATAGCTGTAGCGACAGAAGCCTTCAAACGCTTTACATCCGGGCAATCGATCAGCATTTTGTCTACAACAATCTCAATATCATGCATTTTATAGCGGTCCACACTCATGCCCACCGCTATTTCCCGGATTTCTCCATCTACCCGTACGGATATAAATCCTTTTTTTCTCAAATTTTCGAATAATTCTTTGTAATTCCCTTTCCGGCCTTTTACAACCGGTGCCAGCAGTAAGATTTTCTTTCCGGCAAAATCACTTTGAATTAAATCGATAATTTTCTCATCCGTATATTTCACCATTTTACTTCCGGTGGCGTAAGAATAAGCTTCTCCGGCCCGGGCAAATAACAATCGCAGGAAATCGTAAACCTCAGTAGTGGTACCTACAGTCGACCTCGGATTTTTATTAGTCGTCTTTTGTTCTATAGAAATAACCGGACTCAAGCCTGTTATTTTATCTACATCCGGACGCTCCATTCCCCCCAAAAACTGACGGGCATAAGCAGAAAAAGTCTCCATATACCGACGTTGCCCTTCCGCATAAATCGTATCAAAAGCCAGGGACGATTTTCCGCTTCCGCTCAATCCTGTAATAACCGTCAAACTGTTTCGCGGAATAGTCAAATCTATATCTTTCAGATTGTGTTCACGAGCTCCATAAATAGCAATAATCCCCTCCTCTTCCTGATATTCCTTCATATTTCTTCATTTTTTAGAACCTGCAAATTTACAATAAATACACCGTAAAAGAAAACTTTTGTAAAACGAGGAAACCTAATTTTCCCTAAAAAAGGAAAGGAATCGTTGAAAAACGTCCCTCAGATTTTTCCATTCTATTTTTTCCGGTATAAAAACGCAGGCTGAAAAAGCAGATAAAAAAAAACGTTCGCCCTTCCAATAAGCAGCTGGAAACCGAACGTAGTAAAAATAAAAGGGAGGCATCCCGCAGAATCTTTAAAGCTGAAATATGTAGGACTATGAAAAGATGTTGTATGTATGTGTGCGTGCGTCTGTGTGTGGTGTGTATGTGCGTGGTGTAATATTTGTCCTGTAGGCCATACTTCAATCATTTAAAGAACTCTTTTGAAAACCAGCTTGTTTATAAGCTATCCCCTCCCTCGTGGTGTGTGCTAAATAATTTAATCTAAATAACAGCTAAATAAAATCATAAATTTCAATCATCATTTACACTCTCTTTAACGGGGAAAAACAGGCCGGGGTTACATTATTCCTTCTTTTTTTTCAAAAAAAAATAAATTATTTTTTAGTATACTGATATACAACAATTTATATTTCATTTTTCTTCTGAAAAATCTAAATATTTTTATTGTTTTCTTTCCATTAACACAAAAAAAACGGAGATATTGTGTCGTACAATACCTCCGTCGTGTCCCTATCGTTCGCCATACAACCCCAGCGTATTCCCTTCGCTGTCGGAAAACAGCGCAAAATAGCCCCGTTCTTCCACTTCGATTTTGGTTTTCGGGCGGACAATCCGGCCGCCATTCTGCCGGATACATTCCAAAGTTATACCAATATCCTCCACATTCAGGTGGATCAATATTCCATCCCGGGACGGCCGGAAATCAGCCGCCCAGGAGATAGCCAAATTAGGTCCGTCCGCAGCTTGCGGGAAGAAAGCCATTTTCTCGTATTCACAACTGTCACACACCGTCAGTTGCACTCCGAAAACAGTTTCATAAAATTTTACGGCACGCCTGAAATCCGCAGCAGGGATTTCTACAAATTCAATCCGGTTTTTCATCTTCATTTTTTTTATGGTCTTGCGTCCTATTGACACTCCAAAAATAAGAAGGGGCAAACCGGTAAACTTGGAAAAAACGGACAATCTGCTCTAAAGAGGTTTTACGGGAATATAAATATCCACGAGGTGCTTTTTTTCCGGATGTTCGTCCGGGTTATTCAGGTAAAGCTCGTGGTGCGGACCGTCTACCGACTGGCAGCCGTGTTCCGCAATCAGCTGACACATCGCATGCCAGGCATCGCCGAATTCATTCATCGCAATTTCAAAACGTCCGACGGCATACCGTCCTCCTTCGATGGTATACTGACCGATCTCTCCATCTACTTTGACGTCCTGACCG
This sequence comes from uncultured Odoribacter sp., assembly GCF_937966165.1. Classification (NCBI taxonomy): domain Bacteria; kingdom Pseudomonadati; phylum Bacteroidota; class Bacteroidia; order Bacteroidales; family Odoribacteraceae; genus Odoribacter; species uncultured Odoribacter sp. The sequence continues at coordinate 26,823 of NZ_CALCLB010000013.1, read as the reverse complement.
ACCACCAGAAAAACATCCGACTGCAACTTATCGACCGGAGTAATGTCCGGATCGTCGAGGTAATTCGCTCCCACCAAAGGAGGATTTTTCACCAATCCCCGGGGATAGGCCCATTGCATCAATTTGCCGATAGAGGATCCCATCTGATTAAAAGCGCCGACATGACGGTAGTAAACAACCTTTTTCGGCTCAATCTGTTTGATTTCAAAAGTACAGTTCATCATTTTATCTCCAATTTTAATTGATTTATTGTCGCAAAGGTAGCGGGTTAAAACGGAGACATATTCCTGATTCGTGCGGGGCAATTGTCTGTTTTTGCTCTGTTTTTCTCTGTTCCTGCTGCGGTATTCCGTAGCAGTCATACCAAAATGAGCCTTGAACTTGCGGCAGAAAAGGGCAACCGAGCTATATCCTACTCCGTAAGCTACTTCTGCAACAGGGGTATCTGTGGGCCGGGACAGTTCCCGCCCCGCCTTTTCCATCCGTTTCCGGACAATAAACTTTTCCACAGTCTCGCCCGTCTGTTCTTTAAACACCCTGTGAAAATGATACTTTGACAAACCTGCCACAGCGGCTAACTGCTCCACCGACAGAGGGGCGTTCAGCTGCTGAGTAATATAATCGATGACTCTGTTGATTTTTTTGATGTGTTCCATGCTTCAAAGCTATGAAAAATAGTCGGAATAAGGGGTACATACCGCCACATATTCGCCGGGAGTATAGCCCGAAAACAACCTGAAGTCACGGATCATGTGTGCCTGGTCGTAATATCCGCATTCACAGGCCAAACGGGTAAAACTCATACGGGGATTATTTTGCAGGATAAACAATGCCTTATGAAACCGGATTACCCTCATAAATTCCTTGGGGGAGGTACCGACATGCTCATTGAAAATGCGCAAAAACTGTTTATTGCTCAAGCAAACTGCCGCTGCCAATTGTGATACAGATAATGCTCCGGCAGACAAATTAACCGATTGAACTGCCGCTGCCATTCGTTTGTAATTGTAATCCGGAATAGGCCGGAGCCGGCTCATCAAAAAAGCTTCTATCATACGGATACAATCGATATCCTCCACGTCAGCGGAAAGTTTATCCTCCAGTTCCTTCCACCCGGCCAGATCCAGTTCATCCGCCGGAACCACCTGCCCTCCCAATTCGTGAAGGGGCATGTCAAAAAACGCTTTTGCCCCAAATGAATGAAAGACGACTACAATCATATTGACTGTTCCTGTGAGCCGCAGGTCGGCAAAGGAATGCGACTGTCCCGCCACCGAAGTCCGCGGAATGATCTGTCCGTTACGTAACAGCGGACTGCCCCGGTGAAACACCAGTTCCACATGTCCCGTAGGGATAACCCTCTGCACATGCGTTATGTCATCACTTTCCAGTAGCCAGTAGTGCCTGACATAAGGCGTAAGCGGGGCTGCAGGCTGCAGGATACAAAACTTTTCCATACCTGCAAAAATAATTCACCCCACTTTAAAAGCCTTGGAAAAAACGGACATTTTTTCCGGCACAAGGGGACGGGGGTTAATGTGTAATTTTAATCAGTCCGCGGCTCTGCAGCCAGCTCTTGCAAAAGACAGCCACATTGCCCCAGGGCACATAAGCGGTTTCCGATCTGTAAAAGCGACGTCAGCAAGAGCGTTTCCTCGTATTAGCGGTACGCGAACAGTAAACCACCAGACAGCGACCCGGGAGCAGATTCTTCCGGCTGTTCCGTAGCAACCGGAATAAACGGTCCTTTGTCCGCCCCCCCGCCTGCTGTCACTGACATTAAAGCCAGCCATATCAATGAAACAAACAACAACTTTTTATATTCAGCTTTTTATACGTTTTTTCCCATTTCATAAGCCTGTTGCAGAGCCGGGTGATTCTCAATTTCCCCGACATGCCAGACACCCCGTCCGAAAACAACACCCTTGATAACAGGATTTTCCAGACAATCCAGAAATCCCTGAAAAGTATCCACTGTACGGAGCATTTTCTCCTGTTTGTCCTCCGCAGCCGTAATAATAAAATAAAACTCTTTGTTCCTCATCTCTGTATAAAGCCCGCAACAGCGGTCAATCAGCGTTTTCATCTGGGCAGACATTGTATAAAAATAGACAGGTGTCCCCATGACGATGACATCGGCTGCGAGCATCTTTTGGATAATTTCCGCAGCATCGTCTTTTTGCGGACAAGGTTTTCTATCCCGGCTACACAGGCTGCAGCCTGTACAATAACCAATTTTTTTATCCCGCAGGAATATTTTTTCCGTTACATTTCCGGCTTCTGCCGCTCCGCGCAAAAACTGTCCGCAAAGCGTATCTGAGTTTCCGCCCTTACGCGGACTCGATGACAATATCAATACTTTTTTATTCATATAACTGTTTTTTATCTGATACCAAAATAGTACATCTTTCCCAGACGCTTTGTAGATAAATCACCGTACAATATACCTTAATTACAGATTTTAGGGTTGTCCTTTCCCCCAAAGAACTGTTTAATCAAACCTGCATCTGGCTTTTTCCTTGTAAAATCACCCCTTACATCAGCTTTCTTTGCGCATAAATTACGGATAATTACACTTTATCCAAGGATTCCGGCATCCGGTCCGTATTTTTCAAACAGAATAAATTATATTTGTCATATCATAAAAGATTAAGCAGTATGGAAGAGATGATAAAAATAGACAGCGTTGAACGTTATAACAAAATCTTCGGGCTTGAAACCCGTCATCCGCTGGTAAGCGTTGTCGATTTGACGAAAGCCTCCACATGGCCGGAACGCGCCCGGTTTCACTATGAAGTATATGCTCTTTTCCTGAAAGATATCAAATGTGGAAACATCAAATACGGCCGGCAGTATTACGACTATCAGGACGGGACAATCGTCTGTTTTGCCCCGGGACAGGTAACTGAGCTGGAAATGTTACCAGACATGCAACCACAAGCGCACGGGATTCTTTTTCACCCGGACCTGATACACGGAACTGCCCTGGGACAGGAAATACGCAACTATAGTTTCTTTTCTTACGAAACCAACGAAGCCCTTCACCTTTCTGAAGAAGAGCGTCAGATCATTATGGATGGACTATATAAAATAGAAAAAGAACTGGAACATGCTATCGACAAACACAGCCGGCGGCTGATTTGTGCCAACATCGGATTATTACTCGATTATTGCATGCGTTTTTATGAACGCCAGTTCGTAACCCGCAGCGAAGTCAACAAAGATATCATGGTCCGTTTCGAACAACTGCTTAACGACTATTTCGAAGGAGATACGCCCCGGCAACAAGGACTCCCCTCTGTCAAATATTTTGCCGACAAAGTATTCCTTTCCCCCAACTATTTCGGGGATATGATACGCAAACAGACCGGGAAAACAGCATCCGAATATATTCAGGGTAAGTTGATCGGAGTGGCAAAGGAAAAATTACTTTCTACGAATTACACGATGAGTGAAATCGCTTACAATCTCGGATTCCAGTATCCCCAACACCTCAGCCGGATGTTTAAACGTATCGTCGGTACGACTCCCAACGAATTTCGCTCCCGGAACTGATCCGTCAGGGGACGCTCCGTTAAGCGGTTACAAAAACTGAAGTCTCAAACGATAATTGTACCAGACTCCACTGCTTCAGGCACTCTTGTACAAATACTTCGTAACGAGCCGTACAAACCGGATTGATTCAATATTCTTCCATAATATAAGGTTTTCAAACCGACATTCACAGTGAAAGCCTTAGTTTATTCCAAAAAAAATCTGCCTGAAAAATTCAGGCAGACCTTTTTTATAAACGAACGATCCGGCTTATTTTTTAAAACAAGCTTTCACGTCTTCGGTGCTTACCATTTGTTCTTTGAACGTATAGGCACCTGTTTTCGGAGATTTCACCATTTTAATTACTTTAGCGTATCCCCGTCCGTCTCCGGTCTTCAATGTTGCTACAACCTTCTTTGCCATAGTTCAAATTATTTAATTTCTCTGTGTATAGTTACTCTCTTCAATATCGGATTGTACTTTTTCAGTTCCAATCTTTCCGGCGTATTCTTCCTGTTTTTTGTAGTAATATACCGTGAAGTTCCCGGCATACCGGATTCTTTATGTTCTGTACACTCAAGAATCACCTGTACTCTATTTCCTTTAGCTTTCTTTGCCATCTTCAGTGATTTTAAACATTTTTAATTAATCCTTCAGCCGTTGCATCTTTTAAACATGCATTCAGACCTTTCTTATTGATCAGACGAAGACCAGCAGCAGATACGTTCAAACGAATCCATCTATCTTCTTCCGGCCAATAAAAATTTCTCTTAAACAGGTTGATAGAAAATGTTCTCTTTACTCTTCTTTTAGAGTGAGATACACTGTTTCCACCCATTGCTTTTTTTCCGGTTATTTGACAAACTCTTGACATCTCTCAGTATTTTTTTTAAACGCTTTCCAAACAGGTTGCAAATTAAGTGCTTTTTATCCACATAATCAAATATTCAGAGAAAAAATTTACAATTATTTATACAGCAAGGACAAAATAGATGCCTTCCGGTTCACTCCGTCTGTTTCCCCGGCCAGAATTGAATCTCCAACGGTCGTTACCACACCACAAACAGGACAAGGGCTGCCAATATCACTACCCCTATCCACTCTATCCAGATCCTCCCCGCATTTTTATTCGCTTTTCCGTGACGGATTATTTCCAGTAACTGACCGGTCAGACAAAAGTAATTACACCAGGGACGGGAGAAAAATACAGACAGAATTAAAAATGTCAGTGCCAGAGCTAACACCCAACGTCCGGCTGCCCCGAACATAAAAGCAGCAAAAGGTTCAAACTGGGCCAGATCGAGGGTTATTCCCGCCAGTAAAAGACCGATTACTACCATAAAATAACTCCGGCGGGTATATTTCAATACCGTTCTCCAATAGCCTTTGGGTATCATTTTCTTTTTCCTGATTTTACCTGCCAATTCCTGTGCCGCCCCAAAAGGACAGAGGTAATAACAATAGTAGGATTTCCCGAAAAATAAAGGAATAAAGAAAGCCAGGAGAGCCACAAGCGGCAATAAAATTTTCCCACTCCAGGGAATCCCGTGCATCAGCCAACCATATAATAAGGCAAAGGAGAGAAAATAACCGTTCCAAAACCCTAAAATCAATACAGAGCCGGTCATCAGTACCCAACGGTATTTTTTCAATATTTTTATAGGAAACATACTTAACAGAGCCAAAATCACCAACGCATACCCCAATCCGTTTTTGAGCCAGCCGGTCCAGTGAATTTCACTTTCTCCGGCTTTCTGTTGTAAATAATAAGCCAAAGCTTTCTGTATATTTTCTTTCACGGCATTGCTCGACATCGTAGCTCCGCTCACTGCTTCCACCTGTAACTTTATAGCTTCTTCCGGGGTTTTACCTTTCCAGGAATCGAAAAAGCCTTTGCGTGCAATCAATTTGATAAAACCCGGAGATTCCTGATTCTCCAATAAGTAAAGTCCCCTGATTCTTCCGTCTGTTCCCAGAGCCAATGCGACCGGAACTTTTCCTGCAAATCCGGTCACCTCATCGGCTATGGGCGTAGTGACAATAAAAGAACCCACAATTTTTCCGTCTGCTTTTACCCGGAAAAGAACCTCCGATTCCTGAACCATCTCTGTATATCCGGGAAAATATTCCGTTATAACTTCCGACGGTACTTTTTCTATTCCTGCGGCAGCGGCTTCTCCTCCCCTTTGGTTTTCCCCTGTTTCTTTGTAATGCCCGGAGAGCAAAAACAAAATTAAAAACAGGGAAAGAATTCCCGGTAATTTTGCCATCCAGGCACTTATTTGATTATTCATAATGCTCTTTTTATTCAGGGTTCCAAAATTAATGCATTAATTAGAAGGTTTTCCTCCTGTTCCGTTAAAAAAATATTATTTTTGCTGAAATAGATAATCTGTGTTAAACGTTAAAAAATTTTTTTTACAAAACCTATATTAACCTGATCTCTAATAACGCTCAAAATGAAAAAACTAACTTATCTAATTTGTTTTGCGGGCCTGATGCTACAAGCCTGCAACAGTGAAATAAAGCAGGATAATCCTTTTTTAAAGGATTTTGATACGCCTCACGGAGTACCTCCTTTCCAGCAGATCCAAAACAGTCATTACCTGCCGGCTTTCCGGGAAGGTATAAAACAACAGGAAGCGGAGATTGAAGCGATTCTCAATAATCCGGAAGCGCCTACTTTTGAAAACACAATTGTTGCCCTGGAAAAATCCGGACAATTGCTGCAAAGAGTACAGTCGGTCTTTATGAATTTAAGGGAAGCGAATACGAACGATTCCATGCAGATGGTTGCAGAACAGGTTGCCCCTCTGCTTTCCGCCCATGCCGACGGGATGAACCTGAACGAAAAATTATTCCAACGGATAAAAACCGTATACGACAACAAAGAAAAAGAAAACCTCAATACGGAACAGCTGGAAGTATTAAATAAGTATTATAAAGAATTTGTCCGCGGAGGAGCCAACCTCTCCGCTGAAGAAAAAGAAAAACTAAAAAAAATCAATAACGAATTGTCGCTATTGGCCCTTAAATTCGGAAACAATCTCCTGAAGGAAACCAATAACTACCAATTGGTGATCGACAATGAAAAAGATTTGGCCGGTCTGCCGTCAGGAGTGATCGCCTCAGCTGCCGAAACAGCAAAAGAAGCAGGCCTGGAGGGGAAATGGGTATTTACCCTTCACAATCCCAGTGTAATGCCTTTCCTGCAATATGCGGACAATCGGGATTTACGGGAACAAATCTACAAGGCCTATACCAACCGGGGCAATAACAATAATGAATACGATAATAAAGAAGTAATCCGTAAAATCATCGCTTTAAAAACAGAAAAAGCTAATTTACTGGGATTTCCGGATTATGCCAGTTATGTATTGGACGAAAACATGGCTAAAAACCCTGAAAATGTTTATACACTTTGTAATCAAATCTGGGAAGCAGCCCTTAAAGTAGCTAAGAAAGAAGCCAAAGCGCTTCAGCAAATGATTGACAAAACCGGAGGTAAATTCAAACTGCAACCCTGGGACTGGCGGTATTATGCCGAAAAAGTAAAACAAGCTCAATACGGTCTGGACGAAAACGAGCTCCGGCAGTACTTCCCTCTGGATCAGGTCAGGGAAGGAGCTTTTTATACCGCAAATAAATTATACGGTATCACTTTTGAACCCCGCACCGATTTGCCTCTTCCCCACCCGGACGCCAAAGCCTTTGAGGTGAAAGATGCTGACGGAAGTTTTATCGGAATTTATTATGCCGACTATTTTCCCCGTCCCAGTAAAAGTCAGGGAGCCTGGATGGATGCTTTCCGTTCCCAGTCCTTTTTACTGGAATCCACACCGGTTATTACCAATGTATGTAATTTTACCAAACCTACCGGAGACACGCCGGCTTTGCTGACGTTTGACGAAGCTCAGACGCTTTTTCACGAATTCGGACATGCCTTGCACGGCTTATTATCCAAATGTACCTATCCCAGTATAGCCGGCACAAATGTCGTACACGACTTCGTGGAATTGCCCTCTCAAATCATGGAAAATTGGGCCGGTGATCCGGAAGTACTGAAAGTATATGCACGTCATTACAAGACCGGGGAGCCGATTCCTCAAAAGCTCATCGACAAATTGCAAAAAAGCAGTCATTTCAACCAGGGTTTCGCCACAACGGAATTTATGGCAGCTGCATTGCTGGATATGGCCTACCATACTGTAAAGACCACAGATCCGCTGGACGTTGAAAAATTTGAAAAAGAAACGCTGGACAAATTGGGTTTAATTCCGGAAATTACGGTCCGTTACAGAAGTACCTATTTTGCCCATATTTTCGACAGCGGCTATTCAGCCGGTTATTATGCCTATACCTGGGCTGAAGTACTGGATGCAGACGCTTTTCAAGCCTTTAAAGAAACAGGAGATGTATTCAATCCTGAAAAGGCCCTGGCTTTCCGCCAATACGTTCTTTCGAAAGGAGGAAGTGAGGATGCGATGAAATTGTATAAAACCTTCCGGGGGAAAGATCCTTCTATCGAGCCCCTACTGGAACGGAGAGGATTAAAAGAATAGATCCGAGAAGAGGAGGATTGACGCTTCGCTGATAAATAAACCTGCGGTTCCGATAAAAAGACTTTTCCGGAATACCGGGGGTTGCGGATCAGCGAAGCGTTCATACATATTCAGCTGAGAGGAAATATTTCTGCTGGTGCAGAAAAATATATTCCACGATAAACCCGCCCTACAGATAAATTCATTTTCCAAAATAAATACTATCTTTGCACGGCTACAGAAAGAAAGAAGGATGGAAAAATTATTAAATCTGGCGATAGAAGCCGCTCTAAGAGCCGGAGAAGCAATACTGAAAATTTACAATGATCCGGCTTCGCATTTGGATATTGAACGAAAAGCAGATGACTCTCCTTTAACACAAGCCGATAAAGAAGCCCACAAAACGATTATTAATGTATTGGAAAATACTTCTTATCCGGTATTGAGTGAGGAAGGAAATCCAGCCGATTATGAAAAGCGGCAACAGTGGAAAACATGCTGGATAGTAGATCCGCTGGATGGTACTAAAGAATTTATCAAACGAAACGGGGAATTCACTGTCAATATTGCCCTGATCTCTGAAGGGAATCCGGTTCTGGGAGTGATCTACGTACCGGTAAAAAAAGAATTGTATTACGGCTCGGCAGAAAATGGTGCTTACAAGGCACTGGCGGTAGAACCGCTGCGTGTCTCCGCCATTTCGGAAGTTCGTTCCCGTGCCCTCCGGCTTCCGCTGGTAAAAGGGAATTATCCTTATACCATTGTAGCTTCCCGTTCCCACCTGACTCCGGAAACCCAGGAATTTATCGAAAAATTGAAAAAAGAGCACAAACAGGTTAAACTGACCTCCATCGGAAGTTCCCTGAAAATTTGTCTGGTTGCAGAAGGGTCTGCCAATATATATCCGCGTTTTGCCCCGACAATGGAATGGGACACGGCGGCAGGTCATGCCATAGCTTTAGCTGCAGGTAAAAATATCTTTATGACAGACGGGAAAACACCGCTTCAATACAATAAAGAAGATTTACATAATCCCTGGTTTATTGTAAAATAATAAAGGGATATCAAACCGGAGAGCAGAATGAAATATAATTACTTTAAATAAATACTCCTTTCCGGTGCTGCCTTTATCCTTCCGATAAAGGTTATTTTATGAATAGAGTAAGAGTGACAAAATATGGAAAAAAACATCAATATTTATCCGATATTCGACCAAATGCTGCAGCGTTCAGACCGGGAACAACTGTTGCATCAAAAAAGTGCAATGATTTGGTTTACCGGGTTATCGGGTTCGGGTAAAAGTACATTGGCTATTGCTTTGGAACGGGAGTTATATAAAAAAGGATTTCTGACCCGTATATTAGACGGAGACAATATCCGCAGCGGAATTAATAATAACCTGGGTTTTTCCGGAACCGACCGTACGGAGAATATACGGAGAATTGCAGAAGTTTCCAAACTGTTTGTGGATTGCGGAGTGGTTACGATCGCGGCTTTTATCAGTCCGACAAGAGCTATCCGGCAAATGGCCCGGGAAATTATCGGGGAAAACGATTTTCTGGAAATATATGTAAGCACCCCCTTGGAAGAATGTGAAAAAAGAGATGTAAAAGGTCTTTACAAAAAAGCCAGAAAAGGAGAAATCCGGGATTTCACAGGAATATCCGCTCCTTTTGAAGCTCCTTTACATCCCTTTTTAGCAATCGACACTTCCCGTTATTCTCTGGAAGAATCGGTAAAAATACTATTGGAAGTCATTGAACCGAAAATTAAATTTGTGCCCTGATATAGGCGTCTCTTCTCTGCTCCTGACAAAAACACAAAGGGGCAGAAAATAACAGAAGGGAGATCCTTTTATTGATTATATAAAAAAATATGTCAGAATATAAATTAAGTCATTTAAAAGAACTGGAAACGGAATCCATCCATATCATCCGGGAAGTGGTAGCTGAATTTGAAAATCCGGTCATGCTTTATTCCATCGGGAAAGACTCTTCCGTAATGGTACGGCTGGCAGAAAAAGCCTTTTATCCGGGAAAAGTCCCTTTCCCGTTAATGCATATTGATTCAAAATGGAAATTCCGGGAAATGATTGAATTCCGGGATAAATATGCCAAAGAATACGGTTGGGACCTGATCGTCGAATCCAATATGAAGGCTTTCCGGGAAGGAGTAGGTCCCTTTACCCATGGGAGCAAGGTTCATACCGATCTGATGAAGACCCAGGCTTTATTGAATGCACTGGATAAATATAAATTCGATGCTGCCTTCGGTGGGGCGAGACGGGATGAAGAAAAATCCCGGGCAAAAGAACGGATTTACTCTTTCCGGGACAAATTTCATCAATGGGATCCTAAAAATCAGCGGCCAGAATTGTGGAACCTTTACAATGCCCGGGTTCACAAAGGAGAATCTATACGGGTATTTCCCCTGTCCAACTGGACCGAATTAGACGTCTGGCAATACATACGAATGGAAAATATTCCCATCGTTCCCCTTTATTTCGCCAAAGAACGACCGATTGTCACTATAGACGGGAATCTGATTATGGTCGACGACGACCGTATGCCCAGAGAATACAGCGAACGGGCTGAAATGAAAAAAGTACGCTTCCGGACCCTGGGTTGTTATCCCCTTACAGGCGCTGTTGCATCCGAAGCCGATACGATAGAAAAAATCGTCGAAGAAATGATGACCACAACCAAATCCGAAAGAACAACCCGGGTGATCGACTTCGATCAGGATGCCAGTATGGAACAGAAAAAACGGGAAGGTTATTTTTAAACATAAAACGGAAAGCCCTCCCGGGAATGATTCCGGGCAGGAATTGCAAATTTCAATCAAGATGGCAGAAAAATTAAATATAAAGGAATTCCTCGACCGGGACGAAAAAAAAGATTTATTACGTTTATTGACGGCGGGATCGGTAGATGACGGAAAGTCTACGCTGATCGGCCGGTTGTTGTTCGACAGTAAAAAACTGTACGAAGATCAACTGGATGCCCTGGAACGGGATACCAAAAGATACGGAAATGCCGGAGATAATATTGACTACGCTTTATTATTAGACGGACTCAAGGCCGAACGGGAACAGGGGATTACAATCGACGTGGCATACCGGTATTTTTCAACCAATCACCGGAAATTCATTATTGCCGATACACCGGGACACGAACAATATACCCGGAATATGATTACGGGGGGTTCTACAGCCAATCTGGCTATCATCCTGGTGGACGCCCGTACAGGTGTCATTACACAAACCCGTCGACATACTTACCTGGTATCCCTGCTGGGAATAAAGCATGTCGTACTGGCTGTCAATAAAATGGACTTAGTAAATTACAGCCGGGAAGTTTTCGACAAAATTGTAAACGACTACCAGAAATTTGCCGCCCCTCTCTGCATTCCGGATATACAATGCATACCCTTATCGGCTTTAAAAGGGGATAATGTAGTGGAATATTCATCAAATATGGATTGGTATAAGGGACAACCATTGTTGGAATTTTTAGAAACCGTAAAAATCGAAAGCGACAAAAATTTTACAGACTTCCGTTATCCGGTGCAATATGTACTTCGTCCTAACCTGGACTTCAGGGGATTCAGCAGTTCGGTAGCTTCGGGAATAATACGGAAAGGAGATGAAGTAATGGCTCTCCCCTCCCTGAAAAGATCCAAAGTAAAATCAATTGTCACATCTGACGGAGAACTGGATATGGCATTTCCTCCCCAGGCTGTTACCCTGACACTGGAAGACGAAATTGACGTATCCCGGGGAGAAATGTTAGTACATCCGGACAATTTACCCTGTATAGACCGCAATTTTGAGGCCATGCTGGTGTGGATGGACGAAACGAAAATGGATCCGGAACAACAATTTTTTATCAAGCATACGACCAATCTCACCCGGGTAAAAATCGACCAGATCCGTTATAAAGTGAATGTGAATACCATGGAACAATCCATGACCGACGCCCTCGAATTAAACGAAATCGGAAGAGTGGTATTCACCTCCAACAAACCTTTGTTTTTTGACCCCTACCGGAAAAATAAAAATACCGGAGCCTTTATACTGATCGATCCGGTTACAAATAATACCTCTGCAGTCGGTATGATTATCGATAAAGTCAATGCACGGGATTTGTCGACCAACATCACCGAAGAGGACCGCCAGTATATGCAGTCCGGCCATTCGCTTGTAAGTCCGGAAGCCCGGGCTCATTTATACGAACAACAGGGGCATATCTATGCTATTTCCGGCGAAGCTGCTGTAGAATTCGGCTACACCCTGGAGCGGCGGTTGTTCGATATTGGCAAAACCGTAGTCGTCCTGGACAGCCGGGAAACAGCAGAAATCGGAAAAATAGCTGCCCTTCTTTGTCAACAGGGTTTAATTGTCATTTGTATCGCTTATACGGCAAACGGGAAACAAATCACCAATTGCCGGGCCGAAACCAATAAAGTATCTTCTTCAGTAGAAGACCTTTTGAAAACATTGTAACAACCGGAGAAAAACCAAATTGTAAAAAAGAAACATGGGGCTACTCGAATTTCAGAAATTACCGGTAAATACCTTAGTAGGGGCCGATTGGAAAACATTTAAACAGATTACAGCGCAACAGACCATTGATAAGGGATACCGGACCAAATACCGGTTGACGAAAGCGATTTGCTGGCTTTTAAGCCGGTTGAACGGGATCGAAGAACGCCGTTACCGGAAAAGACTGGAAAACCAAGCTGTCAATAATGAGCCCGTTTTCATTTTGGGACACTGGCGCAGCGGGACCACTTTTGTACACAATGTACTGGCCCACGACAAACATTTCGGCTATACCACGACTTACCAAACGGTATTTCCGCACCTGATGCTGTGGGGACAACCTTTTTTCAAAAAGACCATGTCCTGGCTGATGCCTGACAAGCGGCCTACCGATAACATGGAATTAAACGTCGATCTCCCCCAGGAAGAAGAATTCGCTCTTTCCAATATGTTTCCCTACAGTTATTACAATTTCTGGTTTCTGCCTCAAAATATGCTGGAATATTGCGATAAATACCTCACGATGGAGCAAGCCACAGCAGCAGAAAAACAAGCTTTTAAAACGACCTTTTTAAAGCTTATCAAAATCTCGCTTTGGAATACGAAGGGAGAACAATTCCTTTCCAAAAACCCTCCCCATACGGGACATATACGGGAAATCCTGGAAATGTTCCCCCATGCCAAGTTTATCTATCTGATAAGGAACCCTTATACCGTATTCGAATCTACCCGAAGTTTCTTCCGGAACACGATACAACCCCTTAAATTACAAAATATTTCCAACGAAGAACTGGAGGCCAATATCATAGAAGTATACAAACGCCTATACCGGAGATATGAAGAGGATAAACAACTGATCCCGGCAGGCAATCTGATCGAAATAAAATTCGAAGATTATGAAAAGGATGCTTTAGCTGTAACTGAAAAAATCTACCAAACCCTTTCCATACCCGGTTTTGAAAAGGCGAAAGAAGACATTATCCGTTATCTGGACAAGAAAAAAGGATATAAAAAGAACGCCTATCAATACGAAGCCCGCACAATAGAATTAGTGGAAAAAAACTGGGATTTCGCTTTGAAACAATGGGGTTATAAACATTTGGGATAAGCGGCAGCAGCAGCCTTCCGCTAGCCTTCTACCACCATGTTTGTCACCCGGTTTACGGTAATCAGTGTTTTGTCCTCGTCCCGTATTTCCACCTGTACAACGTGGGTACGTTTTCCTTTATGAAGAAAAGAGGCCCTTCCGGTTACAAAATGCCCGCTTGCCCGCTTCATATGATTTCCATTGATCTCAATCCCGTACACTTTATAACGCAATTCCCGGGGAACTGATATGGAGCTCAAAGCACCGCTCACCGTCTCCGCCAAAGCCATATTCGCCCCTCCGTGCAATGCCCCGTCCGGACGGCAGGTACGGTGATCGACAGGCATACGCACTTCCAGCCATCCTTCTCCTATGGCCGTAAATTCCATTCCTAACCATTCCACCAAAGTATTCCGGCAACTTTCAGTCAAAAGCTTCAAATATTCTTCCATGCTTATTTTAATCTAATCTGCTTATTTATCTTCATACTCCGATTTCCGCTTCGGGTTCATCGGAAACCAGCCTTTCTTCACTCTTCCCCTCTGTTCAAAAATTTCCAGAATTGTCCAAAAAGATGAAAAGGCAAAAACACCCAATAAAGACGACCAGAAAATTTCCCTGACATACAGGGCTCCGGCAATTCCTCCGGCTCCCCACAACAAAAACATCCACCAGCAACGCGTTCCAAAATAATATTCACATTTGATCACCAGAGGATGAAATAAACCTATAATCAAAAAAGTGCATATCCCGATCAATAAACCGGTCAGATTATGTGCTTCTATAAATTCCATTTTTTCTTCTTTACATTCTATGTACAAAGATAAGATTTTTTAATCCACAAGTCGTAAATAAACAGAGCTAAAAACATCTGTTTTCCACAAAATATTCGTACTTTTGTATAAGTGGTCCCTCCGGAAAAAGAAGGGAAAAGCGTTGAAAAAAGTAAAATTCAAAAAGAAAAAGCCCAGTATGATCCAACTCAAAGAAGGAGACAAAGCTCCGGACTTCAAAGGTATAAACCAAGACGGAAAAGAGCTCTCTCTTAATGATTTTAAAGGTAAAAAATTAATTTTGTATTTTTACCCGAAAGACAATACTTCCGGTTGCACGGCAGAAGCCTGCAATTTGAACGATCATTATGCAAGCCTCACAGAGGAAGGATATGAGGTCGTAGGAGTGAGCCCCGATTCTCCGGCCTCTCATCTGAAGTTTATAGCCAGATATAACCTGGCTTTCAATTTAATTGCAGACACTGAAAAACAAATTCTGGAAAAATACGGGGTCTGGGCGGAGAAATCCATGTACGGACGAAAATATATGGGGGTACTTCGTACCACCTTTCTGATAGACGAAAAAGGCATGATCGAAAAAATCATTACCAAAGTGAATACCAAAGATCATGCTTCGCAGATTATCGGTTAAGAGCAACAAGACTTTACCGGTAATATTTATTGTTCATTATTAATTTAAATAGCATGACTTCAAAAGAAATCAATCAAGACAAATTAAAAGCATTACAACTTACACTCGATAAAATCGAAAAAAATTTCGGGAAAGGGAGTATTATGAAGCTGGGAGCAAACGAAATCGAGAATATTCCGGTCATTCCGTCCGGTTCTATTTCTTTGGATAAAGCCTTAGGTGTAGGCGGTTATCCGAAAGGGCGGGTGATTGAAATCTATGGTCCGGAATCTTCCGGAAAAACGACCCTGGCAATTCATGCCATTGCAGAAGCTCAAAAACAGGGCGGAATTGCCGCCATTATCGATGCAGAACATGCTTTCGACCGGGCGTATGCTGAGAAATTGGGTGTAGATACGGAAAACCTTTTTATTTCCCAACCGGATAATGGGGAACAAGCTTTGGAAATTGCCGATCAGCTGATCCGTTCGGCAGCCATCGATATTATTGTGATCGACTCCGTAGCTGCCCTCACTCCGAAAGCTGAAATCGAAGGAGACATGGGCGACAGTGTCATGGGGTTGCAAGCCCGGCTGATGTCGCAGGCCCTGAGAAAACTGACCGGTACGATCAGTAAAACCAATACCTGTTGTGTCTTTATCAATCAGCTCCGGGAAAAAATCGGTATTATGTTTGGAAACCCTGAAACGACAACCGGTGGAAATGCTCTGAAATTTTACGCATCCGTACGGCTGGACATCCGGAAAATCGGACCCATCAAAGACGGGGAAGACATACTCGGAAACCATACCCGCGTCAAAGTGGTGAAAAACAAAGTGGCTCCTCCTTTCCGGAAAGCCGAATTCGATATCATGTACGGGGAAGGTATTTCTCTTTCCGGGGAAATCGTGGACTTAGGTGTGGAATACAATGTAATTAAAAAAAGCGGAAGCTGGTTTTCTTACGGAGACAGTAAACTCGGCCAAGGCCGTGAAACCGTCAAACAAATGATCATGGACAATCCTGAACTGGCAGAAGAGTTGCGTTTAAAAATTGTTGCTGCCATGAACGGTTCAGAATACCATGCAACTGATGCTGAAATTGCAGAAAACTAAATAAGTCACCGAAAAGCGGAAAATTCGGAGAAAGCAAACAAAGGGAGGAAGTGATAAGTGGGATACCTATTTACTTTCTCCCTTTTTTGCCGGACTCTTAATTTTACACATCATCATTTTACCTATGAAAAGTATTATTTATCCTACACTCCTCTTATTATCACTTATGGCTTGCGATAATAAAAAAGAAAATTCAGAAGCCCGGAAAGGCTATAAAACACCGGATGAGAAACTCAGTTCCGACATTATGACTCCGGAAGTCCTCTGGTCCTTCGGCCGTATCAGCACTCCCGCCATTTCTCCGGACGGCAGTAAAGCCGTTTATGGAGTCACCTATTTCAATAAAGAAGAAGACCGGTCTTATACCGATCTGTATGTTATGCAACTAGCTGACGGGACCATTACCCAAATCACCGATACCGATTATAACGAAGGGGAAGCCGGCTGGACACCGGACGGCCAAAAAATCACTTACCTGGCTAAAGGGCAACTCTGGGAAATAAATCCCGATGGATCCGGAGCAAAACAAATTACTCAAATCGAAGGAGGCATCAACGGGTATTTATATGCTCCGGATATGAGTAAAATTGCCTATTACAAAGACGTAAAACTGGAACCCACCGTTCAGGATCTGTATCCGGACCTTCCCAAAGCCAAAGCCCGGATCATTAACGGGCAGTTTTACCGGCACTGGAACGACTGGGTGGACGGCTATACCCATATTTTCGTTACGGATTATACCCCTATGCAGCCGATCACTTCCGGAAAGGATATTATGAAAGACGAAAAATGGGAATCTCCTGTACGTCCCTGGGGAGGTACAGAACAATTGACCTGGACCCGCGACGGTCAAAAACTCATTTACACCTCCCGCAAAAAATACGGTATCGATTATGCCTTCTCTACCAATACCGATCTCTATGCGTATAATACGGCAGACGGTACTACCGTCAACCTGACAGAAGGCATGATGGGATATGATAAGAATCCGGTAATCTCTCCGGACGGTAAAAAAATGGCCTGGGAGAGCATGGAAAGGGACGGTTATGAAGCCGATAAAAACCGGCTTTTCGTCATGGATCTCCGGACCGGCGAAAAAAAGGATTTTACCCGGAATTTTGATCAAAGCGTCGGTAATCTCGCCTGGGACGACGACAACACGACCATTTGGTTTATCTCCGATTACCAGGCTACGGACGAAATTTATTCTCTCAATACAAATAGCGGAGAAATTAAAAAACATACAAACGGCGTTCACAACTACACTTCTGTAGCCCCTGTAAACGGTAGTCTGATCACGACCCAGGTGTCCATGAGCAAACCGGAAGAAATTTACCGGACCGATCCCAATACCGGCAAAGACGAAGAACTTTCATTTATCAACAAACGGATTCTCGACCAATTGACGATGGGAAAAGTGGAAAAACGCTGGGTAAAAACCACCGACAACAAAGACATGCTGGTGTGGATGATATATCCGCCTCATTTCGACCCGAATCAAAAATACCCGGCTATCCTCTATTGCGAAGGAGGTCCCCAAAGTACGGTCAGCCAATTCTGGAGCTACCGCTGGAATTTCCAGCAAATGGCTGCCAACGGTTATATTATCGTTGCGCCTAACCGGCGCGGCTTACCGGGTTTCGGTCAGGAATGGCTGGAACAAATCAGCGGAGATTACTCCGGACAGAACATCAAAGATTATCTTTCCGCAATTGACGCAGCTAAAAAAGAACCGTATATCGATGAAAACCGTCTGGGATGTATCGGCGCCTCTTATGGGGGTTATTCCGTTTACTATCTGGCAGGCCACCACGACAAACGCTTTAAGGCATTTATTGCTCACTGCGGTATCTTTGATCTGGAAATGCAATACTATAATACCGAAGAGATGTGGTTTGCACAATGGGATTTAGGCGGAGCACCCTGGGAAAAAAACAACAAAATTGCCCAGCGTACCTATGCCAATTCCCCTCATAAATTTGTCGGCAACTGGGATACTCCCATATTAGTCATACACGGACAAAAAGATTTCCGTATCGATGCTTCACAGGGAATGGGAGCCTTCAATGCTGCCCGCATGCGCGGCATCCCGGCCCAGTATTTATACTTCCCTGAAGAATGTCATTGGGTATTGGGTTGCCAGGACGGTATCCTCTGGCAAAGGACATTTAAAGCCTGGCTGGATAAATGGCTAAAATAACCCCGGGGACGGGGGAAGGTGCTATCGCCTCGCTGCCGAAGGAAACCTATCTATTCTGGACCCGCTACTTTCCGTTCAGAACCGAAGATTTCCTCCTCAGCGAGGCGATTTTAACAGGCATTCAATAAACCCGGGTGATCAGTTTAAAGAACTTCTCCACTGCATATATTGCTGCATTCTTTCCGTCACTTTCCGGATATAGTCCCGGGTTTCCTGAGCCGGTAACCGACGCGACAGATAAGTATACAAATCCTCATAACTATATTTATTAATTTTAGGGATTGCATTGCTCAAACGGGTATTTCCGGTAAAAGCCCGGCTGACATTGCCCGCTCCCGTATTATAGGCAGCGATCACGCACAGCATCCGGCTTCTGGGATCTTTCACCTCTTGAAAAGAACGCGTATACAAAAGGTGCAGGTAAGCTGTTCCCAATTCAACGTTATTCTGTGGCTCATACAAATAATTAGCTGTAGGACGTTTGTCTTTTCCGTACACATACCGATAGGCATCCTTACCTGCGTAATGAGGAACAATCTGCATCAGTCCGTAAGCCGGTACATAAGATTTAGCTTTAGGATTAAAATAAGATTCTGTATGAATGACTGCGTATACCAAAGCCGGGTCAAAACCATATTTAGTACAGAAGTTTTCCACTTCAGCTTCATACCGTTTGGCTCTTACCCGGATATGATCGGGGGCTAAAGGCAGAGAAAAGACGACGACTTCCCGTTCTTTCCCGTCCTCTCCCTTTACCTTTTTTATCTCCGGCTCTCCTTTTTCAACAATTTCCTTCGCTGCTTCCGGAAGATTTTCTTTGGAAATCTTCCCGCCTTCCGGGGTTTCCACCTGCCCGGCCAATACAGGTTCTTCGCCCAGTTGCCGCCGTTTTTCGTATTCCGTATCGTAATCTTTGGAAGTTCCTCTATTCTCTATCAAACGGATTACTTCATTTTCCAACTTCCGTCTTAACTTTTCTGTATCCAGCCCTTCCTTTTCTCCCAAAATTATCTCAACTTTAGCCTCTCCTTTTTCAAAATCCACGATACTCCGGCTTTTATGATCGTCAGAATACTCCACCCAGTCCTTATTAGTACTTTCCACGGCATTCCCTTTTCCCCACTCTTTTTCCACCTGCTTCTTAAAAGCAGCGTAAGCTTTCTGTTCTGCTATCACATATTTTTCATATTCAGCAAGCAAGTCTACCAGTCCTTTCTCCTGTTCCTGTTTTAACCGTTCCTGCTCCTGTTTCTGTTTACGGGCAAATTCTTCCAATTCCCTTTTGCTCTGACTCCATACCCAAAAAGGCAGAAAAACCAAAAGTAAAATAACGACTGTCTTTTTCATTTTATTTCTATTTTAAAAGTTTATTTCCAATGTCCTCCCCCGAAACCCGCCAATCAATTCCGGACACAACGTACACTAAAGGCACGTTCTTTTTCCCAGCTCTCTATCTTCCATTTTTCAGAGGAGAGGTCCAGCAGCATTCCGCAAGCCTCATTATTATTCCCCAAAGCAGACGACCACCAATACCCGAAAATTCCCGCCTGGAAAAATTCTCCTTTCCGGGAGCGGTATCCTCCTGCAGGCATCTTTTCTGTAAACGTACCCAACCGGTCAGCTTCGCTCGCCAGCATCCTCCACTCCGCGTCGCCGGGAATATGCCATCCGTCCGGACAAATCCCCTGGACCATAGTTCTACTGTCTTCTACATATTTAATACCATCTGTATTCTCTCCGAACATCGTTTCCCACCAAGTGTACAAACCGCCGTAAACCGCATTATTGGACTGACGGTCGTCATAGGCGAATTTCTGTATGCCTGCTTTGCGGTGTGTTTGTCCGTCAAAACTTTTCACCCATTGTCCGACATTCAGGTTCTGGGCCATCCAGCATTGATTTCCGATCTGTACGGTAGCATACCGCTGTCCGTCCCGGGGATCTGTAAAGACTGTTCCGCAAACAAAACAATCCCTTTCTCCTCTTCTTTGTTTTAAAGCTGCGACAGCCTTTTCATGTCCCTGCCGGGCTGCCTTTTCATACCATTGTTCTGCCTGAGCCGGATCTTTTTCTACTCCCTTTCCTTCCTCATACAAACGCCCTAAATTATACCTGGCATTTGCATCTCCCTGAAAAGCTGCCCTTCTGTACCAATTTGCTGCCTGTACCGCACTTTGACGGACGCCTTCACCCCTTTCCAGCATCACTCCCATCCAATTCTGAGCGACCATATCACCTGCTGTTGCAGCCCTCTGAAACCAAGTATAGGCTTCCCGGTATTTTCCTGACTCATACAAAGCCTCTCCCCGGGCAGTTATCCGGTCCGGTGAAAGACCTTTCTCCAAAACCACCTGAACAGAGCAAACTTTCCCTTCCTGTATTACCACCGTCTCTTCTCCCTCCTGATAATTTTCCAGAACCAGCCGGATTTTATGTTCACCCGTCCCTATTTTTTGAATCTTATCGGGAGTTGTTCCAAAAAATTCTCCGTCAATATAAATACCGGCTCCTGACGGTTTACTGCTGATATCCAGTATACCGTATATCCGGACTAAGGGATCCAGTTTCAGCGTCAACTGCTGTCCGGCCTCCAATTCGATCTCTTTCTGCTGGGTACGGCAGGACGGCTTCCGTTGTTCGATACTGCATAATCCGGCATTTACCCGCCCTTTCCAGCTTCCTGTCCCTTTCTTTTCTCCATTTATCCATATATCTGCTCCTGCTTCTCCAATCAAAGAAAGTTCGGCAAAATTGGGAACAAGGGAAAGCTGCACCAGAACTGTCTTTCCGTCCTCAACCCTTACTTCTTGTTCTACAGGCTGATACATGGATTTTATCACTCTTATCCGATGGGAACCACTTTTAACCTTTTCGGTTATACAAGGCGTTATTCCCGTTGTCAATTCCTCATCCAATATCACCTGAGCTCCGCTTTCCGGTTCCGTTACCACCCGGATAAACCCGAAAGCCGGGCGCAGCTTAATGTGAAGCTCAGACTTTCCTTCTGCCGACAGCTCTACCGTCCCGGCTTCCGGATGGTACAGGGGTGATTCTATGCGGTAAGTGTGTTTACCCAAAGATAATAATTTATGTATCCCCTCCTGTCCGCTTCCCACGTACACATCATCTACATATATCAAAGATTCTTCCGGTTCCGTCTTTACCACTAAATACTGGCTCTGTACCGTTTCATGTACTATTGTTTCCACTATGCCCGTTGTCAGTACCATCTCATAAACGCAGGCTTTCTCAATCCGTTCCGGATAAAGATAATCCCGCAAAACCCCCAAGCGGGCGTGCCGTATCGTCAATCGTCTTGCTCCATAAGGTACATACAACCAGATTTCCCCCTTTTTCTGAACACTTCCCATACTTCCCAAGGCATCCGGGTCAAAATCAAATCCGGTTTCTGTAGTGACAATTTTGATAATTGCACAGCGGTCCCCATTCTGATCCGTACGTCCTTCGCTTCCCCGGGCCGATAAGTCGGTCTCCAGCTTCCGGAAAGACTGGACTGAAATCTGTTGGGCCTGTACAATCCCTGCAGAAAGAAAGAACAAAAGCAATACAATAAATTTCATCACATTCTTTTAAAATTTATAAACGGCAAAAACAGCCCGTTTACTGTCTTTATTTCCACCATTACATACTCCGGTATAAAAACTACAGGTGTATATCAATCCTCCGCCATAAGCCGTAGAAGTCCAGTATATATTATTTAAAGGGGAACCTCCTCTATGGGAAAACAAAGTATTGATGGCATTTTTTATTGAATACAGGAATTTAATTTCCTCCAAAGTAGGTAAACGCCAGCCTTTTCCTTCACACCACTGTTTTGCCCCGCCCCAGGAAATATCAGACACCCGGTTCAATGAGATGGCCCATCCATGTTGTCCTCCACCCTCTACCCGATAGACCATTCCTTTCATACCTCCTACTTCATAGATATCTCCTATTTTATAAGTTTTGTTTCCGCTCGTTGCAGTTGTCGTATTGACAGAGCCGGAACTTACCTTCTTCCGGCCTTGTCCCGTTGTCTGCTGGTCCGTCGAAGTTTTTACCGTACGGCTTCCGGTATTTTCCAGCAACAAAATTTCCGAAGGATCATATTCCCAGGTATATTGTTCCTTTCCTCCGTCAAAAACATATAACTTATTCCCGCTTCCGGCACAAATACAAGCGGATTTCTGGAACTCAGCCTGGGGAAGCGCCTGCCATTGTTTCGTATTCAGGTCAAAACTATAAAACGACCTGCTTTTTCCGGTAATATAACCGGAAAGATACAAATAAAGAGGCGTGGCACAGCCGGATAAATTAGTCGTAGCTCCCGGATAATCCGGCAAAACCGTATTCTTTATGGCAACCGGATCGCACTCATAAAGGTAGTTCCGATTCAAAATATAAGCTTTTTCTCCATTGGAAAATCCATAATAACCTCCCGGCTCTTCTCCTTTTTCTGTCCACTGGTCGGTTTGCGGATCGTATTCCCACCATTTATCTTTTTTCTTTTCTCCCACATAACCCTTTCCCTGATAAGCAAATCCATAGGTATTATAACTGATATTTCCCTTAAAATCCCGTTTGGCAGTCCAGGTATCCGTTTCCGGATTATATTCCCAGAATTTCCGGGAACCTTTATAACCCGATGCTGCTCCCATATATCCCCGGTTTCCGATAACGAAAAATACCGGAGCATAGATCTCCTGAGGCAATTTCCCTTTTTGAGACCACTTATCCTGCTCCGTATCATACTCCCAGAAACTAGTACCATACCTGCCTCCTACATATATTTTTTTCCCGAAGACAAAGCTGATTCCCCCATAGCCGGCAGAGAAAGGAAGAGCTCCCTTTTTCACCCATTGTCCCCGTTGAAACAATATTCCATTCGCCCGCCATGCATTTTCATCCCCGGCATCCAAAGCCCGCTTAAAAAGTAACTTTGCCTGAGCCGTATCTCTTCCGACCCCCCAACCGTTTTTATACATTAGTGCCAGATTATAATACCCCCTTCCGTCTCCTCTCTCACAAGCCTGACGATAAAAATCGGCAGCTTCGTTGTATTTTTTCAAAAGAACAGCAGAATCTCCTTTGGCATTCAATTCTGCAGCCGTAAAACGGAAAATTTCCAACTCCGCTTTCACTTCTTCCATCTTTCCTTCTGTAATATTCAGTTTCCCGACATAAGAATTATATCCCTCCTTCCCTATTTCGACCCGGCATTCTCCTACCAACACTTTCGGAAGTACCATAGGCGTATTCCCGCACACTTTCCCATTGATACGGATTTCCGCTCCGGCCGGAGTAGAACTGATGTTCAAAGCGCCGTATATCGGCTGAGGAGCTTCCAGGGTAACCGTTTTCGTCTCACCGGCTTGTAATTCCAGAGATTTCCGTACCGTCCGGTGAGAAGGCCTGCGGGCCTCCATCACACATACCCCTCCGCTCAGCCGTCCGCTCCATTTTCCTTTCCCTTTCAGTTCGTTATTGACCCACAATTCCGCATCGGGATCCGTCATAACGGTAACCGAAGCAAAATTAGCCGAGAGCCCTGCCTCCACCATTGCCGTCTGATTATCGGCTACTGTCACCAGCTGTTCTACCGGCTGATACATCGAACAAACGACCTGTACCCGGTACTCCCCGCTTTTCAAACGTTCACTTTTAAAAGGAGTCTTCCCTACCTTTACCCCATCAATATAAACATCCGCTCCCGTTTCCGGTTGTGAATTGACTTGTATAAATCCATACGCTGCCTGCATCACAAAAGGTATACTTTCTGTTGCCCCGGCACTTAAATTCACCTCTTTTTCTACCGGATGAAAAAAGTTTTTGGAGACCTTCAGCAGGTGCTTTCCTTCCTTCAAACGTCCGCTTTTAAAAGGAGTTACTCCTACTTCTTCTTCATCTATCCACACCCTTGCTCCTGCCTCGGGTTGAGAGGTGATATTCAGATAACCAAAAGCCGGTTTCAACTGTACCGTCAATTCCGCTTTTTTGTCCGCCTTCACTTCAACTGTTCCCGCTTCTGTCTGGTACAGGGGAGCGGTGACCCGGTAATGATATTGCCCGTACTTCATATATTTTTGTACCACCCCTTCCGTTGCAGCTTCATACACATCGTCGATATAAACCATAGCTTCTTTGGGTTCCACATGAATGACCAGCCACTGCTCTGTTATTGCATTTTCTACCGTTGTCACTATTTTGCCGGTCGTCAAAACCATTTCGTACACGCAAGCTTTATCTATGCGTACATCGTAAGCATAGGCCCGGAGTATTCCCAACTTGTCGTGCTTAACGGTCAGATAACGGGAACCATAAGGCACATATACCCAATATTCTCCGATCTTCCGTTCCACAGCCACAATCCCATTGCCGTCTCCGTCAAAATAAAATCCCTGTTCCGGTGCTACCACTTTAATGATGGCACACGCATCCCCATTCTGATCCATACGTTTCTCGGTGCGGGCCGACAAATCATTTTCCAGTTTGCGGAAAGATTTAACCGAAATTTGCTGGGCTTCTGCCAAAGAGACTCCCATCAACAACACAACGAATAATAAAAATTTCATGCCAGTCAATTTCATATTTTACTTGTTTTAAACTCTAATTTATAACGGTCGGCAGGAGATTCCAGTAATTTTTCGTACAGGGAAACATCTGCTTCCGGGATCTGCTCCGCTTTCCTCTCTCGGAGATTGATTGAATACACCTGGGCTGTTTTTACCTTTTTCTTATTCACAGGACCGACAACAAAGTATATTTTCCCTTCATATACAGATAAAGTGGAAAAATATCCTTTTTTGCAGGGGACATTTACCAATAAATCCGAACGGTTCTCCGCCGGATTGTAGACAGTCAGTGTATAGGCATCATTTTTTACAGATGAAAGAACAATCTTATCCTGAAACAGGTAAGCCGTAGCCCACCTCAGGCGAACCGGTACCGCCTCCCATTTATCCTTTTCCGGCAGATAGATAAAATCCTGCTCCAAAGTAAAAACAGAATTTCCGGCAGCCGCTAATCCCCAGTTTATCTGACTTTCATCTAAGGGGTATTTTATGTTTTCCGATACCTCTACCGTACGGACCGGATAAGGGGGCCGGGCAGCAGAAATCCATTTTCCCGAAGGAAAATCGTATTTATAAAATCCCTTTACAGATAATATCTCCTTATGCGCTTTAAAGTGATAATATTTATTTATCGTTCTTCCGGAAATACGGCTCTGAGCTTCATCCTTGGCAAAAACAGATTTCGTATAACCAGAAGAACGCTCCCGGTCAACGAATAATACATAAGCTTGTTGCCCTACGATTAAAGGTTTGGTTCCGGATTTATACGAAGGAAGACCGGAAAAATCGATGTCTGTTTCTTTCCAAATTTTTGTACTCTCCGGCGACAATGTCCAGTTGAGGGACAATATTTTTCCCTCTTCTATCGTACAAAGCTGCGTCATTTGCTCATACCCAGGCTTTGTCAGTTGCACCTTATTCTCACCCATCAATACGTTCCGTATGATTTGGGGAGTCGTCCCGCAGACTTTTCCATTCAACACAATATCTGCTCCTCCCGGGCTACTGTTTATGTTTAAAGTACCATAAATCGGTTCAGGAGAACCGATATTCAACGAAAGTGTCTCCCCGGTTTTTATTTCTACCGACTGACGGACAGACCGATGGGAAGGACGACGGGCCTCCACCACATACATCCCGGCATTCAACCGGTCCGTCCACTCTCCCTGTCCTTTCTTTTCGTCATTGATCCAGATTTCAGCTTCTTTATCGCCCGTAACGGCCAATGTTCCAAAATTAGCCGGCATTTTCAGATGAACCGCCTGGGTTTCTCCATCCATTACGGTTATTTTCTGCCGTACCGGGGCGTACCGTGGCTTTACTACTTCCACCAGATGTTCTCCGCTTTTTAGCCGTTCGCTCCGGTAAGGAGTCTGTCCAACTTCTTCCCCATCGATCAGGACCCGGGCTCCGGTTTCCGGTTCTGAACTCACTTCCACATATCCAAAAGCCGGCCGCAATGCAACCGATAATTCAGCTTTCTGCCCGGAAGAAAGTTCCACCTGCCCCGCTTCCGGATGATACAAAGCACAATCCACCCGATACGTATGACGCCCCAAAGGCAAAAACTTTTGTACCCGTCCAGCCTCCCCGACTTCGTAAATTTCGTCTATATATACCATTGCATCCTGCGGTTCCGTCAGGATCACCAACCACTGTCCGCCTAGCTCTTCTTCCACCACCGTCTTTACCTGCCCTGTCGTCAGCACCAATTCATATACACAAGCTTTTTCGATACGTTCCGGATAAGCATAATTCCGCAATACTCCCAGCTGAGCATGACGAATCGTCAAACGCCTTGCTCCATAGGGTACATACAGCCAGATC